>NZ_VUKI01000020.1:0-115499 GCF_008385775.1 Staphylococcus sp. GDX7P312P
ATGTCTCAGCCTACTTTATCATTTTGTCAGTAGCTGACTGATTTGAAAATGCGCTTGATTCAAGCTTTTTTCAAACCTAGTCATCCTTGCCGGGGTAGGACAACGAAATAAATTGTGAGAAAATATTATTTCTGTCCTACTCCCTCTTTATATTAATACTGAAAGTAAAAGATATTGTTACTACATAGCTAAAGAGTTATCAATCACTTTATTTACGTTTAAATAATAAATGAATAATTGAACGTACAATAAGTATAAATGCAATTGCTAATAATGCTAATGCGACAAAGGTAACCACTGGATGCTCTTTCCACGTCGTTTGAGCAATGGTATTTGCTTTGTGCAATAGAGGTTTCGTTACTTCAACTTTTGGAGGTCCATCATCTTTTGTAAGAAATTGGCGATTGTAGTCAAGATGAATTGAACCATCTTTAACGATAAATTTATAATCTTTTTTATTCATACCTTCAGGTACTACATCATATAAGTTATCTTTGACATAGTATTTTTTGTCATTGATTTTATGTGTGCCTTTTGAAAGTACCTTTTTATAACTGTATTGATCGAAAGAACGATTCATCATGGCATTTCCCATCATATTACGTTGCTTTTCTCCACCTAAATTCACGTAATCTCCTGCTCCCATAATAACTTGGTTAATGCGGAAGTTGTTACGTTTAGTTGTAATCGTGTGATTATAATCTGCAACATCACTTGAGCCAGTCTTTAAACCATCTGTACCTGGCAAACTCATTTTGGCTCCTTCTAATGAATGATTGAATGTATAATATGTGACACCGTGTTGTGTAGGAGCAAGTTGTTTAGTGAAATGTAATATCTTAGGAGTCTCTTTGATAACATGGTGATCTAGAATTGCAAAGTCTTTCGCAGTGGAAGTAGTATTGTCTTGGTTTTTATATTTTGATGGCGCAAATTCTTTTAATTGCTTGTTTTCAGCACCTGTTGGGTTTACGAAATGTGTGTTTGACATGCCTAATGCTTTAGCTTTCTTATTCATTAAATCAGTAAAATCATTCACATTTCCCGAAACCTCATCAGCTAAAATTAAAGCTGCAGCGTTACTTGAGTTAGAAACTGTAATTTGGAGTAGCTCGCTAATTGTATATGTTTCACCAGCATATAATTTCGTATTACTTAATTCTGGTAAAGTTGACATGCGATAATGCTTGTCCGTAATATGTACTTTGTCATTTAAAGAAAGCTCACCTTTATTCACGGCTTCAAGTGTAAGATACATTGTCATTAGCTTCGTCATTGAAGCGGGGTACCATTTTTGGTTAGATTGATAGTCGTACAAAATTTGCCCGGTTTGACTTACATTTATGCTACCTTCAGGTTGATAGGCATCTGTTACATTCGGGTAACCATATTGTCTAGCAATTTCAGTAGGTGTTGGTTCATATTCGGAAGCGTAGGAGTTAGGTGCTATAATAACAATGGTTAAAAGTAGAGCAAAGGTAATTATTAAGCTTCGTTTCATTCTTATCTTTCCTTTTTCAAAATTTCAACTAAAATATTTTATCATATAAATTTGATAATATGAATTTATTTGTTAAAGCTTTATACTTGGAAAATAAGATAATTAAATTTTTAAAATGAATATAAAAAGAGGGCTAATTTATGAAAGGACAAAATCCGTTATTTTTCTTATTTAAACGATTGTCGTGGCCATATGGACTGATTATTGCGGCAATCATTATTTCTTCGCTAGGGAGTATTAGTGGTCTGTTAATTCCGCTATTTACCGGACGATTAGTTGATAAATTCTCAACAAGTAGTATCAACTGGAATATCGTTCTTTTATTTGCAGGAATATTTATAGCTAATGCACTACTAAGTGGTATTGGTATTTATCTACTAAGTAAAATTGGTGAAAAAATGATTTACGATATTCGATCAATACTTTGGGAACATATCATTAAATTAAAAATGCCTTTTTTCGACAAGAATGAAAGTGGGCAGTTAATGAGTCGTTTGACAGACGATACTAAGGTTATAAATGAATTTATTTCACAGAAATTGCCACAATTACTTCCCGCAGTAATTACACTCATTGGATCCATAGTTATGTTGTTTATTATGGACTGGCAAATGACATTATTAACATTTATTGCAATTCCGATATTTATGGCAATAATGATTCCATTAGGTCGCAAAATACAAAAGATATCAATGAACACACAAACTGAAATTGCTAACTTTAGTGGTTTGCTAGGTCGTGTGTTAACTGAGATGCGTTTAGTAAAAGTATCGAATACAGAAAGACAAGAATTAAATAACGCGCACAGTAATTTACGTGAGATTTATAATTTAGGTCTGCGACAAGCAAAAATTACAGCTGTCATTCAACCTATTTCAAGTGTGATTATGTTATTAATGATCGCAGTTATATTAGGTTTCGGTGCGATAAGAATAGCTACAGGTGCGATAACAGCTGGTGCGTTAATTGCGATGATTTTTTATGTGATGCAGTTATCGATGCCATTAATGAATCTTTCAACCTTAGTTACAGATTATAAAAAAGCAGTTGGTGCAAGTAGTAGAATCTTTGAAATCATGCAAGAACCTATTGAACCAATGGAAGATTTACAACCTATAGAAGATATCTCAATTAACGATGGCGAATTGTCATTTGAAAATGTTGATTTTAAATATGATATTAAAACGATTCTTAGCAACGTATCTTTCCGTATACCTCAAGGAGAGGTGAGCGCATTTGTTGGTCCGTCGGGTTCAGGAAAAAGTACAATTTTTAATTTGATTGAACGTATGTATGATATTGAATCTGGAGATATTAAATATGGAACGCAAAGTATTTATGATGTTCCAATTACAAATTGGCGAAACAAGATTGGTTATGTAATGCAATCGAATTCTATGATGAGTGGTACGATACGTGACAATATTTTATATGGTATAAACCGTGAAGTGTCGGATGAAGAATTGGTTAAGTATGCTAAGTTAGCGAATTGTCACGACTTTATTATGCAGTTTGATGATGGCTATGACACGTTAGTAGGTGAACGTGGTCTGAAGTTATCTGGCGGTCAAAGACAACGTATCGATATTGCACGCAGTTTTGTGAAAAATCCTGATATTTTATTATTAGATGAAGCTACCGCAAACTTAGATAGTGAGAGCGAACAAAAAATTCAAGAGGCATTAGAAATTCTTATGGAAGGAAGAACAACTATTGTTATTGCACATCGTCTCTCAACTATAAAAAAAGCAGGCAAAATCATATTCCTAGATCAAGGTAAGGTAACAGGTGAAGGAACACATGCTGAATTAATGCAAAATCACGAAAAATACCATCAGTTTGTTACTACTCAAAATTTAACCGAGTAATGAATATTAGGTAGTTGGGACTTATACTAGTTCCAACTACTTTTTTAATAAGAAAAATGAAGGATATGTTTTGTCTTATGTAGTTAACTGTGAAATAATCATCAATAATTAAATGACGTATGTGAGTGTACAGTCTCACACTTTAAAACTTAAGATTGGAGCATAATTATGTTATATACAATAACTTCCACTTTACCTCCTACACATGGTGGAAGAACTAAATCATTGTTACATAGAGTAAAGTTTTTAGAAACTCATTTGGGAGAAACTTCTACAATTCTAACGACGAACTATAACGCTAATTATAAAAATATATATAAAATTTTTAGGAATAAAGAATTAATAACTGAGAATACAAAATTAGACAACATATACGATTGGCTTGCGAATTATAATTTATTAGAGGAACCAGTTGAACCCAGATTATTTAGAAAGTTACCAATTCAAACTAAAGTTAAAATACGTGGGTTAGAGGCCATTCAAGAAGGCGATAACGTAAAATACTATAAAGATAATGTTTATGTGTTATTTCGCAAATACTATGCGAATAGACAGGTTATGAAGTTTGAAGATACAATCAATCCTAATTCACAAAAGGTATCTAAACGTAAGGCATTCACGCTAAATGGCAGATTACATAAAATTGATTACTTTGATGATGTAACGGCAATCAAAACAATGGAAGAATATTATGATAAAAAGGGTAACGTGTACTTAAAGAAACATTTTACGAACGATGAAGAGAACAAATTGATTGATATTCAACATCTATCAATGCACGGTGAGCCGCACACCTTTAATAATGAAAAAGCTTTATTTACTTATTATTATAACCATGTTTTACCTAATGGAAGTGTTGTATTTAATGATGCACGCTTACTCGACAGACCATTGATTGATTGTGAAAATGACATTAAGCGCATATTAATGTTTCATAGCAATCATTTACAAGGGAATAAAGTTCGTCATTCATATAAATTAGCACTAGATAAACAAGAAATAATCGATAAATATATAGTTTTAACAGAATACCAAAAACATGATATTCAATCACAATTTGGTATAGATGATAATAAAATAGATGTCATACCTCATTTTGTTAGTATAGCGCAATCGTATAGTCGAGATGATGTAGAAGATCAATTTTGCTTTATTGGTAGATTGGCTCAAGAAAAACAAATTGATCATATTATCAAAGCGTTTGATATTTATTTGAAAAAAGGTTATTCATCTAAGTTGCTTGTATATGGAAAAGATAAAGAGGGTAATTTAAACAAATTGAAGCAATTGGTTAAAACACTTCAACTTGAAGATAAAGTAATTTTCAAAGGACACACTAATCATCCTAAAGAAGTCTTTTCAAAAGTGATAGCTTCACTATTGACAAGTCGCTATGAAGGCTTTGGGTTATCGATTATGGAAAGTATTAACTATGGTTGCCCTGTTATCTCATATAACGTACGTTATGGACCGAGTGAGTTAATTACTAATCATGAAAATGGTATACTTGTGAAAAAAGATGACATCGAAGGGTTTGCGGATGCAATGGAAATGGCTAGAAATATTCATTTCAAAGATGTAAAATTAAGTGAAAAATTTAGTGTAGAACAAGCGTCAAACAATTATCAATCACTCATCGATGACGTAACACATGTGGAGAATAAATAGAAAATTGGAGAGAAATATATTGAATAAATTATCGATTATCATTACGTATTTTAATAATGAAGATTATATTAGTGAGTGTATTCACAGTTTAAAAAGCCAGAGAAATCAAGACTTTGACATTATTGTTGTCGATGATGGTTCAACTGATCGCTCAACAGAAATCTTACAAGAAGCATTAAAATCATATGATAAAGACGTTCACTTCATTCAATTGCAAGAGAATACTGGACATGCACATGCACGAAATGTAGCTTTGGAACAAGCACATGGTCAATACGTACTATTCCTAGATGCCGATGATCAATTGGCCTCATATGCTGTTGATTACTATCTGCAACATGTGAATGGTTTAGATACACTGATTGCACCAATTCATAAATTTAGAAGTCAACGACCACAGTATGTAGATAAAGATAAAGTACGTTTGCAATATGCTTCTCATCAAAAAAGTCCAAATGCAATTTTGAGAAAAGAATCAGCATGTAATATTTTATTTAAAAATGCCATTATTAAAGCGCATCAGATCCAATTTAATGAATCATTAGATATTTATGCTGATACGTCATTTGTGCTTGAGTATTTAAAATATGCGGAGCGTTTTGTTAGAATTACCAACTTCCCATTCTATTATCGTGGTGAGGTATATGATCCATTTTATGGTAATACATTAAGTGATCAAGATTTTACAAATAAATTTGAAGATCATGTTAATAGTTTCTTTGATGCTATGCAAAGAACGAATGATAAGCGAATTAAAAATTTCCTAATTCAACGAATGAAAAATGAAATTAAAAGTGGGTTTGATCCTGCACTTAGAGATATAAAATCTCGATATGTGTCACTTGAAGATGCGCTTATTAAAATTGTTAAAGCTTTAAAATGGAACATCCTAAAAGATGGGAAAGTATTATACAATTTAGAAATATTATTCTTATCAATGGATGATGTTGAAAATGCCAAATATGTTAATGACTTACGAAATAAAACGCGTTTAGTTAAAAATATTGTGTTAAATAGCAAGATGAAAGAACGCTCAAAATATCAACTGATTGATAATGAAGACTTAGTTGACCCGAACACAATTGTATTTGAAGCGTTTGGTGGTAAAAATTATAGCGATAGTCCTAAATATATTTATGAATACATGCAAAAACATTATCCTCATTTAAATTATATTTGGGTCTTTTCAAAACCAGAAAATAACAATATTCCAGGTAATGCTACTAAAGTGAAAAAAGGATCTCAAGCTTATTATGATGCCTATGCTAAAGCAAAATATTGGGTTACAAATGCTAGATTACCTTTATATTTAAATAAAAAAGAGAATCAAATGTATATCCAAACTTGGCACGGAACACCATTAAAACGTTTAGCTAATGATATGAAAGTGGTTAGAATGCCTGGCACGACAACTGCAAACTATAAGAAGAACTTCTATGCTGAAGCATCACGTTGGGATCGTTTAGTATCACCAAATAGATACTCTTCTGATATTTTTAAATCAGCATTTTGGATGGATGAAGACCGTATTTGGGAGATTGGTTATCCGAGAAATGATGTATTAGTTAACCGTCAAAATGACACTGAATATATTGAACAAATTAAGCGTGACTTGAATTTACCTGCAGATAAGAAAGTTATCATGTATGCTCCAACTTGGAGAGACGATGAGTTTGTGAAAAAGGGACAATACTTATTTGATTTGAAAATTAATTTAGCTAATCTTCAAAAAGAAATAGGAGATGAGTATGTCATCTTATTAAGAATGCATTATCTAATTGCGAATGCTTTAGATTTACATGGATATGATGACTTTGCAATTGATGTATCAAATTATAATGACATTTCGGAATTATACTTAATTTCTGATGCATTAATTACTGATTATTCTTCTGTTATGTTTGACTTTGGTATCTTGAAGCGTCCACAATTTTTCTTTGCATACGATATAGAAAAATATGATAAAGGACTTCGTGGTTTCTACATGGATTACATGAACGACCTACCAGGTGAAATTATTACAGACGAGTTTAAATTAGCTGAAGAGTTAAAACAAATTGATCAACATAAAGTGAAATATCAAGATAAGATAGAAGCATTTTATAATGATTTTTGTTCTATAGAAAATGGAAAAGCATCTCAATATATTGGTGATTATATTTATAATGATATTGAGAAAAAATCATAATTAAAATGAAAGTAGAAAGCACTAGAGCAGTAAGTTTAACTCTAGTGCTTTCTATTGTACTATTAAAAAAATCTTTATTTTCTCGAACATTACCTCATGGTATAATTAAAAATATATTATTAACGGAACTTTTGGGGTTAATTAGTGAATAAAGTACGGTTCTGTTGTATAGACATGCTATGACATTAATGTCATAAAAAATTAATCAGGTAGGTGCCTTATGTTTTTATTGGTTAACATCATTGGGTTACTTGCGTTTTTGGGAATTGCAGTTTTATTTTCAAGAGATCGCAAAAACATCCAATGGAAATCTATTTTAATTCTTGTTGTATTAAACTTGTTTTTAGCATGGTTCTTCGTCTATTTCCAAATTGGGAGAACGATTGTAGAAGGATTAGCTTCAGCAATCGCATGGGTAATTCAATCAGCACATACTGGAACAGGATTTGCATTCAGCAGTTTCACTAGCGGTAAACAGATGGATATGGCGATTAGCGCACTCTTCCCAATTCTACTTGTAGTACCATTATTTGACGTATTAATGTATTTCAATATTTTACCTAAAATTATAGGTGGTATTGGTTGGGTGCTAGCGAAAATTACGCGTCAGCCTAAATTTGAATCATTCTTTGGCATCGAAATGATGTTCTTAGGTAATACTGAAGCTTTAGCTGTATCAAACGAACAATTGAAACGTATGAATGAAATGCGTGTATTAACAGTGGCTATGATGTCAATGAGTTCAATCTCTGGAGCTATTGTTGGTGCATACGTTCAAATGATACCGGGTGATCTCGTATTAACAGCGATACCGCTAAATATTATTAATGCGATAATTGTTTCTTCAATTTTGAATCCGGTAAGTGTTGAAGAACAAGAAGACATCATTTATAGCATCAAAAATAATGAAACGGTAGAACGTCAACCTTTCTTCTCATTTTTAGGTGATTCTGTACTTAATGCAGGTAAATTAGTATTAATCATTATTGCATTTGTAATTAGTTTTGTCGCTTTAGCAGACTTAATTGATCGCTTTATAAACTTAATTACAGGTCTAGTTGGTGGATGGATAGGCGTAAAAGGTAGTTTCGGTTTAAATCAAATTTTAGGTTTATTCATGTATCCATTTGCACTTTTACTTGGTTTGCCATGGGGAGAAGCATGGATTGTTGCTCAACAAATGGCTAAGAAGATTGTTACTAATGAATTTGTAGTTATGGGTGAAATTAGTAAAGTCGTTGATTCATATAGCCCTCACAGAAGAGCAGTTATTTCAACATTCCTAGTTTCATTTGCTAACTTCTCTACAATCGGAATGATTGTCGGAACATTAAAAGGGATTGTCGATCAAAAAACATCAGATTTTGTATCTAAATACGTACCAATGATGTTATTAGCAGGTATATTAGTATCATTACTTACAGCAGCGTTTGTCGGATTATTCGCTTGGTAAGAAGATACATAACATGTTTAACAATTAAAAAGGATCGTGGAACATCATTCAATTTGAATTTCGTTCCACGATTTTTTTGAATTATTTCAGTAGATTTTAGTTAACATGATAAAAACCAAGTATGTAGGGTGAGGAGACACTCTATATACTTGGTTTTTATGGGAAATGAATATTAATGTACTTGTAACGGTAAGGACTAGGTACTGTCACAGTACTTCGAGCAAAATTTGTTTTGTTACTATAAACAACACAAAGGAGATAACTTCTCTTATTAAGAAGTTATACACATTATAGCAAATGTAATTGACAAAGTAAACAAAAAATTCAGAAAATTTATATTTGTTTTTAAATTAGTTCACATAAACATGATGAAATAGAAATATACCTTGAAAATAATATAGATATAGACTATTTCTAAAATGCATATTGTAGCTTTACTAGTGATTGTGATAACCTTTTTAATGATATTACATTAAAAGGGGTTGGTGTATGTGAATAAAAATATTAAAGATTTACTTTTAGTTATACTAGGCTCTTTCATATTTTCAGCTGGAGTTAATGCATTCATTATCTCAGGTAATTTAGGAGAAGGTGGCGTAACAGGTATAGCCATTGTATTATATTATGCGTTTCACATTTCTCCAGCCATCACGAACTTTGTAGCGAATGCACTACTGATCATTGTAGGGTATAAATTTTTGAGTAAAAAAAGTATGTTATTAACTATTGTGGCGACTGTACTTATCTCATTGTTTTTAAGTTTAACTGAGTCTTGGCACGTCGAAACTGGAAATGTCATCATTAACGCTATATTTGGTGGCTCTTGTGTTGGGTTGGGCATTGGTATTATTGTTTTAGCTGGTGGTACAACTGCAGGGACAACGATACTAGCACAAATTGCTAATAAATATTTAGATGTAAGTACTGCATATGCGTTATTGTTTTTTGATTTGATTGTAGTACTCATATCATTAACTGTATTACCATTGCAGATGGCCTTAGTAACAGTTATCTCATTATATATAGGTACCAAAGTTATGGAATATGTTATAGAAGGTTTAAATACTAAAAAAGCAATGACGATTATTTCAAGTAAGCCTGACCAAGTAGCGAAAGCGATAGATGAACAAGTCGGACGAGGTCTCACAATATTAGATGGTCGAGGCTATTATAGTCGTGAAGAAAAAGACGTATTATATGTTGTCGTTGCAAAAACACAAGTGTCTCGAGCTAAGAAAATTATACGTAAGATTGATAATCAAGCCTTTTTAGTTGTGCATGATGTGAGAGATGTATATGGTAATGGCTTTTTAGCAGATGAATAATGAGAATGAATAAGGTTAGGTGTTTCAATATATTGGTGAAGGTGATATGACGACATCAATTAATGAAATACCTAACCTTTGCTTTGTCGATTACAAATAGTCAGTTATTTACAAAGATGTTATAATACATCTATTGACTATGATAATTATTATCAATTGACAAAATCAATCGTACATAAAGTTATTTATTATGAAAGTAGGGAAAGCATGAATCGTTTAAAAGCGCAACAAGTGGAAATTGGATATGGGGATCATACGATTATTAACAATTTAGATGTAGAAATACCAGATGGCAAGGTTACGTCTATCATTGGGCCTAATGGTTGTGGGAAATCTACTTTATTAAAAGCATTGTCACGCTTATTAACAATTAAAAATGGCGAAATTCAATTAGATGGTGAAAATATTCATACGCAATCAACTAAAGAAATTGCTAAAAAAATTGCTATATTACCACAAACACCAGAAGTAGCAGATGGCCTTACAGTTGGAGAATTAGTATCTTATGGTCGTTTTCCACATCAAAAAGGGTTCGGCCGTTTATCTGCTGAAGATAAAAAAGAGATTGATTGGGCTTTAAATGTTACTGGCACATCTGAATTTAGACATCGTTCTATTAATGATTTAAGTGGTGGTCAGCGTCAACGAGTTTGGATTGCGATGGCATTGGCTCAAAAAACAGACATTATTTTCCTAGATGAACCCACAACATATTTAGATATCTCACATCAATTAGAAATTTTAGAATTAGTTCAACAATTAAATAAAGAACAAGGTTGTACCATCATTATGGTCTTACACGACATTAACCAGGCTATTCGTTTTTCTGATCATCTTATCGCAATGAAGAAAGGTGAAATCATTGCTTGTGGCGCTACTGAAGACGTGTTGACTAAAGATATTCTAGAAAAAGTGTTTAATATCGATGTCGTACTTAGTACGGACCCTCGTACAGGCAAACCATTGTTAGTGACATATGACTTATTCGAACGTAATTATTCATAATATATAGATAAACTAAGAAAAGGGAATTTTTATCATGATGGAGAAAGATAAAAAAGTAAACATAGGTTTTATTGGCTATATTATTTTAGTCTTTGTGTTGTTAATAGGCGCATTGCTTGTATCTATCTTGATAGGTGAAGCGAAAATTAGTTTTTCAACTATTATGGATGCTATTTTTCATTATAATCCTAAAAATCAACAACATAATATTATTAGTGAGATACGTATACCGCGTGATTTAGGTGCGGTATTAGTTGGAATGGCATTATCAGTTGCTGGTGCTGTTATTCAAGGCGTAACTAAAAACGGACTTGCAGATCCAAGTTTAATAGGTTTAAACTCTGGGGCTTCATTTGCATTGGCGTTAACATTTGCTTTTTATCCGGCAGCACCATTCCTATTGCTCATGTGTGCAGGGTTTTTAGGTGCGATGTTGGGTGGCTTTATTGTCTTAACAATAGGTCGATCTAGACGCGATGGCTTCAATCCTATGAGAATCATTTTAGCAGGTGCTGCTGTAAGTGCACTTTTAACGGCTTTGAGTCAAGGTATTGCTTTAACATTTAAGCTGAATCAAACACTTACTTTCTGGACTGCTGGTGGTGTTTCAGGTACGACTTGGAAACAACTTATGTGGAGCGGACCTGTTATTATCATTGCTATTGTTATCATCATAGCAATGAGTAAACAATTAACGATTTTAAATTTAGGAGAGACACTTGCTAAAGGCTTGGGACAAAATATCACGTTGATTCGTGGAGTAAGTTTGTTCTTAACAATGATATTAGCGGGGGTAGCCGTTTCAATGGTAGGACAAATTGCCTTTGTTGGCTTGATGGTACCTCACATTGTCAGATTCTTAGTAGGTACAGACTACGCAAAGGTATTACCATTAACAGCTTTAACAGGCGGTTTACTTATGATTTTAGCTGATACTGTAGCACGAATGTTAGGTGAAGCGCCAGTGGGAGCGATTATTTCATTTATCGGTGTGCCTTACTTCTTATACTTAGTTAAAAGAGGGGGGCGCACAATATGATTCATCCTAAACTAAGACGGAAACAAATCGTTACTTTAGTGATTTTTTCAATATTATTATTAGCCGCATGTACATGGAGTGTGTCTTCAGGAGAATATAAAATTCCGGTTGATCATTTTTTAAAGACGCTCATAGGTCAAGGTGAATATTATGATCAATTAATCTTAATGGAATTTCGTTTTCCACGAATGTTAATTACTATTTTAGCAGGTGCTGCGTTAAGTTTAAGTGGCGCTATTATTCAAAGTGTCACTAAGAATCCAATTGCGGAGCCAGGTATTTTAGGTATTAATGCTGGTGGTGGATTCGCAATAGCATTATTTATTTCAATAGGACAAATTAACCCTGATAATTTTGTGTATGTGTTACCAGCGATTAGTGTCATTGGCGGTGTAGCTACTGCAATTGTTATCTTTTTATTTAGTGTGAACAAGAGAGAGGGCATTACACCTTCAAGTATGGTGCTAATTGGCGTAGGCATGCAGACAGCCTTATATGGTGGTTCTATTACGCTTATGTCTAAATTTAATGAAGATCAGTCAGAATTTATTGCTACTTGGTTTGCTGGTAATATCTGGGGCGATGACTGGACATTTGTAATTGCAACTATTCCGTGGCTTATCATTATTATTCCATTTCTTTTATATAAATCTAATGTGTTAAACTTAATTAATACACATGAGCATATTGCAAAAGGACTTGGTGTTAAGATTGAACGTGAACGTGTAGTTTTATTCTTTATTGCTGTTGTTTTATCATCAATTGCCGTGGCTGTTGCAGGTGCTATTGCATTTATTGGTTTAATGGGGCCACACATTGCAAAATCAATTATTGGACCGCGTCATCAACTATTTTTACCAATTTCAATTATTGTAGGTGCCTTCTTACTTGTTTTATCAGATACCATTGGCAAGGTTATTCTTGAACCGACAGGGGTACCTGCTGGTATTGTAGTTGCTATTATAGGCGCACCTTATTTCATCTATTTAATGTATAAATCTAAAAGTATTTAAAAATTGGTGAAATAAATAGTAATACTTAAAGATAAAATATATGTAAGACATCGTTTCTAATTAGTTAAATATTAAACTTTTTACGATTGTAGTAATCTTCGTGGGAGTGGACAGACCTTAGTAGTGAATTTTACGATGAAATTCTCTGTGTTTGAGTAAGGATAAATTCTGTTCCATTTCCACTTTTTTATTAAAGTCGATTTATATGTAAATGATAGCGCATACATTGTGCTTGATTTATAATTAAATTGATAGGCCAAAGGAGGAAGTTGCATATGAAAAAGCTAATAAAACAAAAAGAAGACTTTTTAAAAGATATGTTAGACGGTTTAAAAATAGCAAATAATGATATCGAAATCATTGCAGAAACTGTTGTCGTGCGACGTAAAAAGAAATCTAAAGGCGTAGCGATTGTTTCAGGTGGTGGTAGTGGACATGAACCGGCTCATGCAGGTTATGTTGCGCAAGGGATGCTTGATGCGGCGGTTTGCGGAGAAGTATTTACTTCACCAACACCCGATAAAGTGTTAGAAGCAATTAAGGCTGTCGATACTGGTGATGGTGTTTTATTAATTGTTAAAAATTATGCTGGCGATGTAATGAACTTTGAAATGGCGCAAGAAATGGCTGAAATGGAAGATATTCAAGTAGAGATGGTTGTCGTTAAAGATGACATATCAGTGTCTGAAGAAACGCAAAGACGTGGTGTTGCAGGTACAGTATGCGTTCATAAATATGTAGGCTATTTAGCTGAACAAGGTTTAGCTCTACAGGATATTAAAGAAAAAGCGGAAACAATAGCTTCACAAATTAAAAGTATTGGTATGGCACTGACACCACCAATGGTTCCGACAACAGGCAAATATGGATTTGATATTAATGATGAGGATATAGAAATTGGGATAGGTATTCATGGCGAAAAAGGAATTGAACGAATACACTATGAAGAAATCGATAGTATCGTTGAACGGTTATTAAGCCGATTACTTAAAGAAATTCAAGAGCAATCATTAATCGTTATGGTTAATGGAATGGGTGGTACACCACTATCAGAGTTAAATATTGTGACTAAATATTGTTCACTTTATTTAGAAAAGCAAAATAGAGATGTAGCGCAATGGTTTGTTGGTGACTATATGACTTCATTAGATATGCAAGGTTTTTCAATCACACTACTTCCTAATAATGAAGAACTACTCAAAGCTTTACAAGCACCTACTACGTCTCGCTACTTTTAAAAAGAAAACTATATTCAAATGAGGTGATTAAAAATGGATGTTAAAGATATGAAACAACGATTATTAAATTTAGAGGCAGTGTTTTCAGAGAAAGAAACATTATTAACGGATTTAGATAGAGCAATTGGTGATGGCGATCATGGTGTCAATATGTTGCGTGGATTTAAAAGTTTGAAAGACAAGATAGATGATAGTAGTATGTCATCGCTATTTAAATCTACTGGTATGGCATTAATGTCAAATATTGGTGGTGCATCTGGTCCATTATATGGATTTAGCTTTGTTAAAATGGCTAATGTTGTTAATGAAGAAATGGACAAAGAAAATTTAAAAGCTGTTGTTACTGAATTTGCTAATGCGATTGCGCAGAGAGGTAAAGTACAACGAGATGAGAAGACGATGTTTGATGTTGTAGATCGAGCGCGTGAAGCTTTAGAAAATGATGAAACAATCACGTTAGAGATACTACAACAATTTGCTACTGATACGAAAGAGATAGAAGCTACAAAAGGACGTGCAGCATACTTTAAAAAGGATTCAATAGGTTATATCGACCCTGGTGCTCAAAGTATGGTTTACGTATTAAGTGCACTGATTGGAGATGAGATTGAATGACAACAATTATAATTATTAGCCATAGTGAAGACATTGCGAATGGTACTAAAGCTTTGCTTAATCAGATGGCGCAAGCTGTTAACGTCATAGCTCACGGCGGTGTCGATGGAGGCATAGGTACATCATTTGATGATATTCAAAATATTATTAATAACTTAGATGATGACGCATTGTGCTTTTATGATCTAGGTTCTTCCGAAATGAATTTAGATTTAGCAATTGAGATGTATGAAGGACCACATCATATTAAGAAGATAGATGCACCAATAGTAGAAGGTAGTTTTACTGCCGCAGTGAAACTCTCAGTTGGCGGAACAACTGATGAAGCGATACAAGAAGTCGCTCAAACTTCATTTAAAGAAAATACATTTGACTAATGTTTAAATAATGTGCGTAAATATAATAATCAAATAAATGCGCAAAATAAATTTTATAATTAAGTAATTTATAAAATGAAAATGACAAATGATTGTGATAAAATAGATTATTATAGTAAAGCGAAAGAGTAGGTGGGCAAGGTCATGCAAAGCAGCATCAAGGAATACGTTTTAAGTGGAGAATTTGAACAAGTTAGACAACTAATGGCCAAAGCAGACTTTTTAGATTTTGAAGAAGCCTACATTTCATGTGCACATGAAAATGAAAGCATGATGTTTTATACTTGTATTTTGGATATGATTAAATTTGAAGAAACGTCTGAATTGCATGATTTAGCATTTCTATTGCTTGTCTATCCCCTAAGTGAGATAGAAGGCGCATTAGATTCTGCTTATTACCATGCGCAAGCGTCCATTCAGTTGACGAATGGTAAAGAAATTAAGAGTCTATTACAAATGTTATTATTACATGCCATTCCAGAACCTGTTATTACTGATTCTGAAGCTTTCAAAGTTGCTAAACAAATTTTGAAATTAGATCCAAGTAATCATGTTGCAAGAAACGCACTTAAAGAAACAGCTAAACGTATGGATAATGTTGTTGTTGATATTAATGAATTACAACAATATGGAAATTCTAATTAATAAGCGTGTGAATATTGTATCATTAAGCAAATAATTACTTTCTAGATTTTTGATATGGGAGTAGGACAGAAATAGTATTTTTCAAAATATCCCCAGGCAAGGATGACTAGGTTTGAAAAAAGCTTGATTCAAGGTCAATTTTAAATCAGTCAGCTATTGCCAAATTGGTAAAGTAGGCTGAGACATTTTATTTTGTCTCAGCCTTTTTTATTTCACGTCATTTTTAAATTTAATTATTTATTTTTAATTTAAAAACTAATGACTAGTGCGATAATAGCCAATATTAAACTTGCAGTTACCCTGAATTCATTTTTTACCTCCGCTATAATGATCGCTATTAACTGTTTTAAAATGTAGATATGATGTTCATCATTAATATAAAATTAAATATGATTTACTAGTTACTTATTTATGAAAAATAAGATAATTATAATAATTTTTAAAGAATTTTAAATCCTTAACAAGTGTATATAGCATAGTGTTTATAGCCGATAAACGCCGGTTCGTAACCTTTATGCACTGTTGCATATTATTTGAAGTGCGTTATAATGCACAATGTGTCAAATTTAAGGAGGTTATATTTTCGCATGGGATTAAATAAAGAAGCTGTAAAAATTGGTTTCGCCTATGTCGGCATTGTAGTAGGTGCCGGATTCTCAACTGGACAAGAAGTTATGCAATTCTTTACACCATATGGTTTATGGTCTTATATTGGTGTACTTATTTCAGGTTTGATTCTTGGTTTTATAGGTAGACAAGTTGCTAAAATAGGTACAGCATTTGAAGCTACGAATCATGAGTCAACATTAAAATATTTATTCGGAGAAAAGTTTAGTAAAATCTTCGATTATATATTAGTATTCTTCTTATTTGGTATAGCAGTCACTATGATTGCAGGGTCTGGTTCAACATTCCAAGAGAGTTTTGGCATACCTACGTGGTTAGGTGCCTTAATTATGACTATTGTCATTTATTTAACATTATTATTAGACTTTAACAAAATTGTGAGCGCACTTGGTATCGTCACACCATTCTTAATAATTATGGTAATACTTATTGCCGTTTACTACTTATTTGCAGGTAGCGTTCCTTTAAATGAAGTTAACAGTACTGTTGATAAAACAAGTGTATTTTGGGGTATAGTTAGAGGATTAATGTACGGTGGTCTAGCTTTTGCAGTGGGCTTTAGTACAGTTGTTGCAATTGGAGGCGACGCTTCTAAACGTAAAATTTCAGGTGGAGGTGCAATGTTTGGCGGTGTGATTTACACTATCTTACTTGCTCTAATTAACTTTGCACTACAATCTGAATATCCTAAAATTAAAGATGTTGAAATTCCAACATTAACATTAGCTAATGCTATTCATCCATGGATTGGTCTTGTTCTAACTGTCATCATGTTAGCAGTTATGTACAATACAATCTTAGGACTATGCTATTCATTCGCAGCACGTTTTACAGAACCATATAGTAAAAAGTATCACATCTTTATCATTATTATGATGATTGCTGCATTTATTTTAAGCTTTGTAGGTTTTGCAGACTTAATTAACTTCTTATATAACATTATGGGTGTTGTTGGTCTGTTTATCGTAGTTGCAGTATTAATTAAATACTATGTACGTAAGAGTGATAATAAAGATCATATAGCATAGATTTAAAATAGCAATACTTTACAATTGAAAGTGAATGTTTTAATCTTAAAAGCAATTCGTATGATTATACGGGTTGCTTTTTCTATTAAATGAATAAGCAAACTTTCTATAATCAATTGAAAGGAACGTAGGGAATGAATACTCAGAAAAAATGGACGATTATCACAGGTGTCATTATCGTGATTGTGAGTGTTGTAGTTGCTTGGGGGCTATACCACCATCAACAAGAGAGTGAGAAGAAAAAACAACAACGTGAAAAAGTTCAAATTAATAATCCTAACGTCAAATTATTTCAAAATATTACCTATAATAATCATCTTCCTGAAAGCCAACTTGATATTATGATGCCTGACGATGTAGATAAGGATACTAAATTGCCAGTTATCTTCTGGATGCATGGAGGGGGTTATGTTGCAGGTGATAAACAATATAAAAATCCATTGCTATCGCAAATTGTGGAACAAGGCTATGTAGTAGTCAATGTTAACTATGCTTTAGCACCTAATTATAAATATCCTACACCACTTATTCAATTTGATGATGCAATTCAATTTATTAAGCATAATAAAGACCGCTTCCCAATTGATTTAGATCAAGTTGTTATAGGCGGTGACTCTGCCGGTGCACAACTTACAAGTCAATATGTTGCTATGCAAACAAATAGTTCACTACGAAGTGAAATGGGATTTGAACAGCGTTTTACACCATCACAAATAAAAGGCGCTATCTTTTTCGGTGGTTTTTATGATATGAAGACAGTTAGAGAAACGGAATTCCCAAGAATTCAAATGTTTATGCATAGTTATACTGGTGCAACAAAATGGGAATCAGAATTTAAAAATATTTCTCAAATGTCAACAATCAATCAAGTGACTAAAGATTATCCTTCAACGTATCTATCAGTAGGTGATGCTGATCCTTTCTACAGTCAAAATATTGAATTTTACCGTAAGTTGAAGGAAGAAGGCATTCCTGTTAGTACATTGTTCTATGATGGTTCACATCATTTACATCATCAATATCAATTTCATTTAGAGAAGCCAGAATCTAAAGAGAATATGAAACGTGTACTCGCATTCTTAAGCAGAAATACTTCATCATCTGGTGTAGAACGAAATCAGCAATCTCCATTTGATGGTTCTACGAGTTCGGATAAAAGTTTCTCATTATCACCTTACTAACCACGATAAAATGATATAATTATCAAACTTTATTGGTTACAACACTATAGCTAAGAATAAAAGGCTTATTTCCTAAATGTTAAATCATTAAGGAAGTAAGCCTTTTTAATTTTTATTATTCTATGATAGTGCTATTTAAATACTATAGGTGTATTGTTATTTAATCTAACATTTTAGTAATGTTGTTTAATATTATTGAGACTAGAGTATAATATAATGATAGTAAATTTAAATATTAAATAAGCAGTTTGACCATGACATATTTATTGAAGTATTGACCATTAATATATAGCTTATCCTTTAATTCGCCCTCAATATTAAATCCAGCAGCTTTAAAGAGTTCAACTGCGCGCGCGTTTTCAGGGACAACGGAAGCTTCGATACGTCTAATATCATGATTGATTGACCAAGCTTCAGTCGCATTTACTAATGCCATACCTATGCCATGTTTCTGATATAGTTGTCTAACACCAATTGTGATAACTGCTTCGTGACGTTTGCGCTCAAAATCTTCAGTTGTAATGAATGCGTAACCAACCAGTTGATCATCTTGCTCTGCAACATAAACAGTATTTCTTGGAGAAGTGATAATGCGTTCTAAACGATCGCTAACACTTGAGATGCTGGGCGTATATTCACCCGGGTTATATAATGTATATTCAGATTCATCATAAATTTTGCTTAATAATTTAATAAAGTCTTCAACGTCTTTTATACTAATTTCACGAATAATATGAGCCATAAGGCTTCCTCCCAAATTAATAAACTATTGTGTCTTACATGGTATTATAGCAATAAATCTTAGATATACATAAAATAAAAAACTTTTAAACTAAAGGGGTAATCTTAAATATGAAACCGAATGTACTATTAGCAGGTGGTAGTGGTTATATTGGTAAGTATATAAGTAGTGTTATTGAAAAAGATGCAAACATATATGCCCTATCAAAGTATCCAAATACTAAAAAAGAAGATAATGATCGAATTATTTGGTTGAAAAGAGATATTTATAATTATAATGATGTTGTAAAAGCTATGGAAGGTATGGATATTGCTGTTTTTTATTTAGATCCTAATAAGAATTCAGCAAAATTAACCCAAGCAACGGCACGAGATTTAAATTTGATCGCCGCAGATAACTTTGCCAGAGCAGCAGCTCAACAAGGTGTGTCTAAAATAGTATATATAAGTGGTAGTCGATTTGATAGTGAGACAGTACAAAGGCTAGAGAATTACGGCGTTCCTGTGGAAAAGACAAACACACAAATTAAACGACCACATATAAATGCTGAATTACAGATGTCTAAATATGATGATATAAGAACAGCGATGCGAATGATATTACCTAGAAAATGGACATTATCCTATCTAGTAGACTACTTTATGAAATGGCTTAATGATACACGTGGTACATTCATGCACACATATCAAGATAATGATAGATACATTGTTTATGCACGAAAAAAGTCTAAACCATTATTAATTATGGAAAAAGTTGAAAACGACTCGGGACTTATAACGTTACACTTGATTTCAGGTTCAATGATAAAATCTAATCAAAAGAAACAAGGTAAATTAGAATTTAGGCAAATTAAAGGGACAAGATTAGTCATTGTTCATTTATATGATTATATTCCGAAATTACTATGGCCAATTTACTACTTCGTTCAATCACCATTACAAGGTTTGATTATGCGAGGGTTTGAAATTGATTGCCGAATTAAACATTTTAACGGACGGGTTCAATCAGGGGAAAAAATGAAATATACAAAATAATAGGTGATAAAGTGATGCAAGTATTATTAGTAGAAGATGATCAAACACTCTTCCAAGAACTGAAAAAAGAATTAGAACATTGGGATTTCTTTGTGACAGGTATAGATGATTTTAGTGCAGTAATGGATATTTATGAAGAAACAAATCCTGAAATTGTTATTATGGATGTTCAATTACCTAAATACGATGGATTTTATTGGTGTAGAAAGATTAGACAAGTATCTAATGTCCCCATCTTATTCTTATCATCACGTGATAATCCAATGGACCAAGTCATGAGCATGGAATTGGGAGCCGATGATTATATGCAAAAACCATTCCATACAAACGTCTTAATAGCTAAATTGCAAGCCATTTATCGACGTGTTTATGAATTTGGAGCAGAAGAAAAGAGAACATTGAATTGGCAAGATGCACTTGTGGATTTATCAAAAGATAGTATTCAAAAAGGTGATTCAGTTATCTATTTATCGAAGACTGAAATGATTATTTTAGAAATGTTAATTCAAAAGCAAAATCAAATTGTTACTAGAGATACCTTAATTACTGCGCTATGGGATGATGAAGCGTTTGTAAGTGATAATACGTTAACTGTTAACGTTAACCGTTTGCGTAAAAAATTGTCTGATATCGGTATGGATACACAGATCGAAACTAAAGTAGGTAAAGGTTACATGGCACATGAGTAACTTGAAATGGTTTTGGTTATTCCTCAAAACGCGAAGTAACTGGATTTTTTGGATTGTGTTTCTACATCTGATTTTATTAGGTATGGCTTACATTGATTATGATATTTCCATCGAGAGTATAGGATTTATAGTAACGTTAAATCTCGGTCTTACAGCGATGTTTTTAATTTTTACTTTTTTAAAAGAAGTAAAGCTATATCAACATTTATATAATAATAAAGAAATTGAAGAAATTAAGCATAAAGATTTAGCAGAAGATCCGTTTCAAAAGGAAGTTGTTAATTATCTTTATCGCAAATTAACGAGTCAAAAGGAACGTGTTGTTGAACAACAATTACACATACAATCGACAGAACAATCTCTAACAGAATTTGTTCATGATATTAAAACACCTGTGACAGCGATGAAGTTGTTAATCGATCAAGAAGAAGAGGGAAAACGTAAAAAGTCATTATTGTATGAATGGGCACGTATTAATGAGTTGTTAGATAAGCAACTTTATTTAACGCGTTTAGAATCTAAAAATAGAGACATGTATTTTGAAGAGACATCACTGAAGCGTCTTGTGATTGATGAGATTCAATTAACACGTCACATTAGCCAAGCCAAAGGTATAGGCTATGATTTGGATTTAGGAACAAACTTAGATGTATACACGGATGTGAAATGGTGTCGCATGATGATTCGCCAAATTTTATCTAACTCATTAAAATATTCTCAAGGACAAGATATTATTATTCGTTCTTATACAAATGATGGTCATGTAACATTGGAAATTAAAGATTTTGGTAGAGGTATCAGTCACAAAGATTTACCACGTATATTTGAGCGTGGTTTCACTTCGACTGCGAATCGTAATGAAACAACTTCTTCAGGAATAGGGCTATATCTGGTTAACAGTGTAAAAGATCAATTAGGTATTAATGTTCGAGTAGAATCTACAGTAGGACAAGGGACTACTTTTGTATTAACTTTTCCAAAACAGAATGAATTGATGGCCCGTATGACCCAAGTGACAACAATGTAACCTTAAAACTTAGATTTGTTACTCCATCTTCATTTCATCAAAAACGATAACTTTTATAATTAAACTGATTAAAGTAGTGCGGTATTTCTAAAGTAAACGCACATGTAGATAAAATGAATGGCGAGGTGAACAAAACCGTGGCAATATTACAGGCAAAGCAAATTGCCAAAACTTATGGAAATAAACAAACTGAACAAGAAGTTTTAAAAGATATAGATCTGTCAATTGAAGCGGGAGAGTTTGTAGCTATCATGGGGCCATCGGGATCAGGCAAGACAACGTTATTAAACGTGTTAAGTTCAATTGACTATTTAACATATGGCTCTATTATTTTAGATGGTCAACAATTAGAGAAATTATCTAATAAAGCGTTGTCTGAAATTAGAAAAAAAGATATTGGTTTTATTTTTCAAGAATATAATTTATTACATACGTTAACAGTTAAAGAAAACATCATGTTACCTTTATCAGTTCAAAAGTTAGATAAAAAAGAAATGAATGAACGCTATCAACGTATTACGCAGGCTTTAAATATTTTTGAAATTAGTGATAAATATCCATCAGACATTTCTGGTGGACAGCGACAAAGAACATCCGCAGCGCGTGCATTTATTACGTATCCTAAGATTATTTTCGCGGATGAGCCAACAGGGGCACTTGATACTAAAAATACTCGCGATTTATTACAACGTTTTCAAAAAATCAATGAACTTTATAACGCAACGATAGTAATGGTAACGCATGATCCTTTGGCAGCAAGCTTCTCAGAGCGTGTGATTATGTTAAAAGACGGGCAGGTATTTACTGAAATTTATCAAGGTGAAGATGATAAAAATGTCTTTCACAAAGAGATCTTACGTGCGCAAAGTATATTAGGTGGCATGATGTATGAGTTTTAGTCAAATTATATGGAAGAACTTTCAACAGAATATAATTCATTACGCGATTTATATCTTTTCACTTGTATTAAGTATCGTGTTGTTTTTTAGTTTTATAACAATTAAGTATGTGCACCACTTAAATGTGCATCAATCGTTGTCAATGATACAACAAGGAACACAAGTGGGAAGTTATTTTTTATTTATCATTATTGTTGTATTTATTATGTATACGAATATGTTGTTTATCAAACGACGTAGCTATGAATTCGGATTATTGCAAACGATTGGTTTAGGTAAAAAAAGTATTATTTATATGCTAATGCTTGAACAATTATTTATTTTTATTATAACCGCGTTATTAGGTATGATTATCGGTATTTTAGGATCAAAAATACTATTAATGATTGTTTTAAAATTATTAGGTATACATACTTCTGTATCAATCATTTTTAGTTTTCAAGCGATTGCGCAAACATTATTTATACTTGTCATTGCTTATATACTTATCATTATTCAAGCATCTATTTATTTAAGCAAATCTTCAATTAAAAGTTTAATGGCCTCTCAAGACAGTAAAGAAGATAGTCATATTACACTAACATTAGGTGAAGTTATATTAGGTGTTTTAGGTATTGTATTGATATTAACAGGTTATTATTTATCGACGCGTTTTGTCGAGATTGTAGATGATGTGATACTACCGTTTGTTATTCTAATTCTTACTGTTTTAGGAACTTACTTTTTCTTTCGAAGTACGATTTCTCTCATTTTAAAGACGATTAGATACTTTAAAGGTGGTAATGTTTCTGTAAATGATGTTATTTTTACATCATCACTCATGTTTCGAATTAGAAAAAATGCATTTTCATTAACTGTAATGGCAATCATTTCAGCAATAACTGTATCTGTACTGTGCTTCGCTGCGATTAGTAGGGGCTCTTTGACAAATGAAGTTCTATTAGAATCTCCTCATGAGGTTACACTTAAAGAAGAGAAAGTAGCTAATGAATTAGGTTTTGAATTAAATCGACATCATATTCCTTACCATTACGATTTTAAACAAGTTGTTTATTCTCAACTATACAAAGATCATTTATTTGATAAAAATCAGGTGCAACCATACGCGATTACTGTAACGAGTGAAAAATATTTCCCTAATGTTTCTATAGAGAAGGGTGAGGCTAATTTAATTATGCCTGAAGGGTTAATTCATGATTTATCGAAACATACACCGCATGGTACGGCTTCTATAGGAACTAAAAAGCATCATGTAAATATTAAATTGAATAAAGTGATGGATAAAATTTATTTTAAACAGAGTATTGACTTAGGAGGTCCTACTTTAGTTTTAAATGATACAGATTATAACTATTTGAAAGCACATGCGAAAAATAAATATATCGTTTCACAATATGGTTTTGATTTAAAACACAACAGAGATATACCAAAACTTGAGAGTATAACAAAGGATCTTGATGGTAATGCTCAAACGCGTAGTGAAGTAATGAGCGAAGTATCAAGTTTGACTGGAATATTGTTATTTGTAACATCATTTTTAGGAATTGCATTTTTAATCGCTACAGGGTGTATTATTTACATTAAACAAATTGATGAAACAGAAGATGAGTTAGAAAGTTATTCTGTATTACGTAAATTAGGTTTTATTCAAAAAGACATGGCAAAAGGGTTAAAACTCAAAGTGGCATTTAATTTTGGTATACCACTGATTATTGCCTTATTACATTCATACTTTGCGGCAGTGGTCTTTATGAAGGTTATAGGCTTTGATAATAAAGTTCCTATTTTCGTTGTAATGGCTATTTATACAATCATTTATAGTATTTTTGCAGTTATCGCCTATAATCACTCTAAAAGAACGATAAACCACTCAATTTAAGTCAATATTTATCTAATATTTCGTATTTGTAAAGAATTTGTAAATGTAATTGTGGTTATGTAAATTTTGTGATATTTTCAAATAGGGACAAATTCAGTAATGGAGTATTACGTGAATAACAGTAAAACATTATATTTACATAAAATTTACAAATAGTCAGAAAATAGACTCTTTGAATGTTCTTATTGTAAATGTATTCTTTATCTAAAGTTGTCTTACAATAATAAAAATTTACAAATGTGATTGGAAACGATCGCTATAATGGAGGCTTTATAATGTTTACTAAGAAAAAGGATAAGTTCATGGTTCAATTAGAGGAAATGGTATTTAATTTGGACCGTGCTGCAGTTGAATTCGGGAAAATGGATTTCAATACGCACTTAGATTTAAAAGCTTATTCTGACAATATCAAGACATATGAGTCACATGGTGACGAATTAATGCATCAAGTTATTACGGATTTAAATCAAACATTTATTACACCAATTGAACGTGAAGACATTCTATCTTTATGTAATGCAATTGATGACGTTCTTGACGCAATGGAAGAAACTTCAGCAATGTTTGAAATGTATTCAATTGAATATACAGATGAATACATGGCAGAATTCGTAGAAAATATCCAAAAAGCAGTAGCGGAAATGAAATTAGCTGTTGGTTTATTAGTTGAGAAGAAATTATCTCACATGCGCATACATTCTATTAATATTAAAGAATTTGAAACAAATTGTGATGGCATTTTACGTCAATCTATTAAACACATTTTCAACAGTGAAACAGATCCAATCACACTAATTAAAATAAAAGATATTTATGAAAGCATGGAAGAAATCGCAGATAAATGTCAAGTTGTAGCAAATAATTTCGAAACGATTATTATGAAAAATAGCTAAGGGAGTTTTAATTTATGGAATATGTATTAATTATCACTATAGCTATCGTTATATTTTCTTTAATCTTTGACTTTATCAATGGATTCCATGATACAGCCAACGCGATTGCTACAGCAGTATCGACACGTGCCTTGACGCCTAGAACTGCAATATTTTTAGCGGCAATTATGAACTTTATCGGTGCTTTAACATTTACTGGTGTTGCCGGTACAATCACTAAAGACATTGTTGATCCATTTAAGTTACATAATGGGTTAGTAGTTGTATTAGCCGCTATTTTAGCAGCAATCATTTGGAATTTATTAACATGGTTTTATGGTATTCCAAGTTCATCATCTCACGCATTAATAGGTTCAATCGCTGGTGCAGCGATTGCAGCACAAGGATTTGGTGTACTTCACTATCAAGGTTTTACTAAGATTATTATTGTTTTAATCATTTCACCAATTATTGCATTTTGTGTCGGATTCATTATGTACACAATTGTTAAAATTGTCTTTAAAAATGCTAACCTTACTCGAGCGAATCGTAATTTCCGATTCTTCCAAGTATTTACAGCAGCATTACAATCATTCTCACATGGTACGAACGATGCACAAAAATCAATGGGTATCATTACATTAGCTTTAATCGTTGCTAATATTCAAGATCCTACAAACGTTGAGCCGGCATTATGGGTGAAAGTTGCCTGTGCAACTGCAATGGGTCTAGGTACTGCAATTGGTGGATGGAAAATTATTAAAACAGTAGGCGGAAACATTATGAAAATTCGCCCAGCAAATGGTGCTGCTGCTGACTTATCATCAGCATTAACAATATTTGTAGCTTCATCATTACACTTCCCATTATCTACTACACACGTTGTATCATCATCAATTCTTGGTGTAGGTGCTTCTAACAGAGCTAAAGGTGTTAAATGGAACACTGCACAACGTATGATAATTACATGGGTTATTACATTACCAATCTCTGCGATTTTAGCAGCATTGATATTCTATGTTATGAACATTTTCTTATAATATATTAAAGAAGGGCTAGCGATACATTGTCGCTAGCCCTTCTTTGTTAGATATGAAGTAAGACATAATAGAATTTAAATCATCTTTTGAATTCAAGTTGAAACAGTGGGATGATTTATTAAAATGTATTATTTTAATGCAGAAAAAAAGAGCAATCCAATTTAACTTAATTAGCTGCTCTTATACTCTATATTTAATTTCTTAGTGAATGAAGTTGTAGCTTGAAACTACAGATGCAGGAATTGTTCTAGTATTAGTGTTATATGGTCCGTTAGCATAATTCATTTCTGAAATTAAGATACTACCATCAGCATTAACACGTTCAACATAAGCTACATGTCCATAATAGCCAGTAGTTGTTTGCATGATTGAACCTACAGTTGCGTTATGATCTACTGTATAACCATCTGCTGCTGCGTTACCTGCCCAATATTTTGCATCTGACCAATAAGTACTAATTGGTTTACCAGCTTGAGCACGTCGGTCGAATACGTACCATGTACATTGACCAGCAGTATATAGGTTTTGGTGACTAAATGTTGGACTAGAATAACCGCCACTTCCGCCTACATTATTGTTTGTACTAGGATTTGTTTTACTAGGTGTTGTAGTTGAACCATTAGGTATTTTTAATTTTTGATTTGGTGTAATTAAGTAACCTGATAAATTATTGGCTTTCATTAATGCATTGACAGTTACACCATTTTTACTAGCAATTGCATATAAAGAATCGCCAGCTTTTACAGTATATGTTGATGAAGAAGTTGTTGCATTTGAACTGGCATTGTTAGAGTTATTACTGTTGCCCCCAATAGTAATAACTTGACCAGGGAAAATCATATTGTTTGAAAGATTGTTGCTCTTCTTAATACTATCTACAGATGTATTATATTTACTAGCGATGCTCCAAAGCGACTCGCCGGATTTTACAGTATGTTGTGTTGATGCTTCAGCATTATGGTTTGATAATACTGCAACTGCTCCGGTTGCGACAGAAGCTGCGACTGCTAACTTTTTCAACTAAATGTCCTCCTTGAGAAAATTGATTTTATTTATAATTAATAAATTCCTAAACTATTAATTTATCTTATATATTCATTTACATATATCACGTATTCATACTATCAAAAAAAAGACACAATTTGGGCGTTGTTATTATCTTGTAATATTGTTAATATTTATCTCTTATTATGTAAAAGAGTCTAATCTATTGATATGATAGCGTTCATTAAATTTTTGACTGCACATTTTAGTAAAAAAATTAAGCGATTTGTAATATTTCTATTAGAAATAAAGATGAGGTGAGTGGAAAAATTTAAGCTCAAAATGGCTTAACAATAGGCTTTAAGGTTGTGTTAAATTTAATTGCAGTGCATATTTTGCGGTCTAGTATTAATAACTAATGTAAATGTAATTGTAGAAAACATATCATTCGTTAATCTTTTATTTTTTGAAAAGTAGTTAGAATGCGATACAATCATGTTGAAAAAGTGATATCTGATAAGGAGAGATTCATTGTATGTCTCAGTCGTATAACAATACACACCACATGAAGACAAAACATCGAGATAAAGATAGAACGCGTGATTACGCCAAGGTATGGCTATTTTTTATGTATTATTGGATTATATTTGGAATTGGATGTTACTTCGGACAATACTTACCTATGGAATGGAGACGTCCTTTATCTATAGCATTATTAGTACTTATTTTGGCAACATTATTTATTCAACGTGCGCGTAAGTATGGTTTGGTTATTTCGCATATTTACGCCATTATTGTAGGCCTTTTATCATACGCTACTTTTACAACTTATATGCAAAATTTAGGACCAGAGGTCTTCTATAAGAATGTCTTATTAGCAATTGGCGCATTTATAGTTTTCGGTATTTTAGGTTTTTTCATTATTAATGATGCTTCTAGTATTGGTAAATATTTATTTGTAACATTAATTGCATTAATTATTGCCGGATTGATTGGAATGTTCATTCATAATCCTATATATCATACTGCCATTACGGTTGTAGGTTTAATACTTTTTCTATTATATACATTGTATGATTTCAATCGTATGAAGCGGGGGAATTTTTCACCACGTGAAATGGGTTTTAATCTATTTATTAATTTGTTGAATATTATAAAAGATGTATTAAGACTTGCAAATCGCTTAAAAAATTAAATAAGAAAGAATATAATGAGAAACTATACCTTTGAGATGTCTACGTGTTGCATTCAATGATTTTATTTTGTTTAGTAATTGTATGATTGATCGTATTACTATATACATGATTGAATTTGAAGCAATAACGGGACATTTTTTTAACAAATTCATAACTTAAATTAATAATAACAAGAAATTAATTTATAAAAAATTGTATTTTTGATTTGTTTATCATGTTGTGGTAAATTTATATTTAATCACCATGATAGTGCTAAGAAACAAAAAGGAAATTAGTACAACATTTAGAAAGACTATCATGAATTAGAAAGAGGTTAATCAATGTCTAATACCAATATTCATATATTGACTAAGAATGAATACAAAATGACACGTTGCCAAGACGGTATTATTCTGTTGTTTCCGATAGAAGGTCAACTTAAACTTCAGCACTTTACTAAAACTGTTAACGTCGAAAATGACATTTACGTTATTAATAATACAGATATTTTTTCAATTCTAAAAAATAAAAAAACCATCATGCTTTATATCGCTAGTGATTGGTTTAGAGATCGCCATTTTGATTTCTTCAATTATAAATACTCAACTAATCTAGTTAAGTCCATTAACTCCATTAAACGCGTATTATTGCAACTTGCCCTAAACCATTTAAACGCAGACTCAGTTTCTGAAGATACTACATATATTACTTCTGTTGTTGATATTATTGGGAAAGAAGGCGCCATTGAGAAATCAATCGCAAATCATCAATATAACTTCTCTTTTTACGGTGAATTAAGCGAAATATTAGAATATATCAATCAAAATATTACTAAGAAATTAACGCTAACGGGTATAGCATCAAAATTATTTACTTCTAAATCTAATCTTTCGGCACAGTTTAATCAATTGCTAAATATGGGTTTCAAGACATATGTAGATACTTTAAAAATTGCAAATTCATTTGAATGGCTATTAACAACGGAATACACGATAAGTTTAATAAGCGAAAAAGTAGGATTTAGCAATGCTTCAAGTTATTCTAAAACATTTAAAAATTATGTTGGCATGACTCCCAACGAGTACCGATACTGTGATAGATATGAAAAATCTATTGATATGGATTATGAAATTATAAGCGAAGGAAATATTGACTACATTAAACAATTAATCAAGATTAAACAACAATATTATAACCAACACGATGATCATATAATCTACGCAGATTCAACAATTGGTTCTACTGTGAATCCGTATTATTTAGTGCTTCAAATTAATACTATAGAAGAAATAAGATTATTATTTTTTCAAGATTTTGCACGACCTTTGTATTACGAACACTCAACATTGAAGTTTTATCTAAATGTAGATATGCGTGATATTAAAGATCAAATGACAAAGTATGAGAGACAACGATTGTTTGAATACATCATTATTAATGAATTAAATGTAGTATTTAGACTGGAAGATTTAACGTTAACGGATTTTTTAGAGTCTAATTTTGAGGATGTAGCAAACTACTTCAGAGAACATCAACTTCCTACGAGTGGTAATCATAAATTAGGTCTTGTATTTGATTTAGATGAAGTAAATTTGAAATCCATTTATCGAATTATTTTAAAAATACAGCATAAAACGCAACAATTTTCTTTTGGGTTAGAAATAAGTAAGCTACTAAACGACCCTGTATTGTTTAAAACATTAGAATCACAAATCAAACGCATTAATTTTGAATTTTTATATATTGATAATGCACAACTAAAAATGCCTTACCTAATTGAACAGAATGAACATTTACTGGTGAAAAATATATTACGATACCAAAATATTAGACAAATATTAAAGCAATTTGATCTAGAAGATCAGAAAATAATATTTTTAAATTTTGAAAACCACAAATTTTTAAATAGTAAATATAATGATTTGAATAATAGTGCACCTTTACTAATTGAGACATTTGTGAGAACAGCGTCATATTTTAACGGAATTGGCTTTAACTTCAAGCATAGTGGTAATCTGTTTAATGCACTTCACATATTCGATGAAAGCGGGTTTAAGTCGATATTAGGAGCAATTTTAGAGCAACTCATTGAAATTAGTATGAAACCCAAATTATTTAATGAAAATTACATCTTAATTGACGATGAAGACCAATATACTGTTCTAATTTACGATTGGCGTGTTTTAGAAAGTGAATCATTGCAAGTCAATTATGATCAGACAGATATATTTATTGATTTTGCAGATGATGTATTAAAAGATACCTATTTAGTTCAAATTCAACTCATCGATGACTATAACGGTAATATTAATCATCTTATTTCTCAGCGTATTAGAAAAAAACATAAATGGTCAAAACGATTTTTAAGAAAACTAGATTATTTAATCCATCCAACATTTCAAATGATAGAACATAACTTTAATAATGCACCTCTTCAAATTAAACTTAATTACAATGCGTTGTATATCGTTAAAATTTTAAAAAAATAAAATCTACTCAATTGTGTTTTGCGCAACTATATTTAACATTGTTAGTAAATTCGACAAAAATTTCTAAACAAAGTTATAGGACATACCTAAAAATATAAAGGATAATAGTAATTAAGTTGTCTGCTTATATTTGGAGGTGCAAAAATCATTGAATAATGACAAATTAAATAGATTACTAGAATTCTATAAACAATATAAAGCATTGTCAGAGTACATAGATAAACAATATAAGTTGACATTAAATGATTTGGCTTTGCTCAAACTTGCTCATGAACATATTGCTAAAGATCAAATGTTAATGCAAAAATTTCTGAAAATAGCAATTAGTGAGTTAGAGTTAAGTAGAACTAAATTATTAGTCTCAATTCGACGACTTATAGAAAAAGAAAGACTAAGTAAGGTTCGATCAACTGAAGATGAGAGAAAAATTTTTATCTATATGGATGAGAAGAATGTTAAAAAATTCGATGCTTTATTCAATGATGTTGAAGAATTCTTAGATATTTAATTTAATATGTTGAACGAGAATACTGACAAAGACATTCTGTCAGTATTTTTTTATGCTTATTTTTACTTCGTACAATGCGTTTATTTCCTTTTTAGACAATGCTTTATTAATGCTATATAATAAGGATTATTGAGTATGAAAGTGAGATGACATTATGGGACGTAAATGGAATAATATTAAAGAGAAAAAGGCCCAAAAAGATAAAAATACAAGTAGAATATATGCGAAATTTGGTAAAGAAATATATGTAGCAGCCAAATCTGGTGAACCAGATCCTGAATCTAACCAAGCATTAAGATTAGTACTTGAAAGAGCGAAGACGTATTCAGTACCTAATCATATTATTGATAGAGCAATTGACAAAGCTAAAGGTGCTGGTGATGAAAATTATGACCACCTACGTTACGAAGGCTTTGGACCAAGTGGTTCAATGCTTATCGTAGATGCATTAACTAATAATGTAAACCGTACGGCTTCAGATGTGAGAGCTGCTTTCGGTAAAAATGGCGGAAATATGGGTGTATCAGGTTCTGTAGCTTACATGTTTGATCACACGGCTACTTTCGGCATTGAAGGTAAATCAGCTGATGACATTTTAGAGGCATTAATGGAACAAGATGTTGATGTTAGAGATGTAATTGAAGATGGAGATCTTACAATCGTTTATGCCGAACCAGACCAATTTGCTCATGTACAAGATGCATTACGCCAAACAGGTGTACAAGAATTTAAAGTTGCTGAGTTTGAAATGTTACCTCAAACTGATATTGAATTATCAGAGGATGACCAAGCAACATTTGAGAAATTAATTGATGCACTCGAAGACCTTGAAGATGTTCAAAATGTTTTCCATAATGTGGATTTAAAATAATGAAGAAAAATGCAGATTATTGGATTAAACAACTTGATCTAACACCTCATCCAGAAGGTGGCTATTATAAAGAAACAATTCGAGAAACAACAAATGAGGCACAACGTGCACCATTCAGTAGTATATACTTCTTGTTAAATACTGGTGATATTTCTCATTTTCATCGTATCGATGCGGATGAAGTATGGTATTATCATGCAGGTGAATCTTTGACCATTCATATGATTACACCTCAGGGGAACTATCAATCAGTACAATTAGGTGCTTCAATTGAAAATGGCGACGTATTGCAGTATTTAGTGCCTAAAGGTACTATTTTTGCATCGAGTTTAACAGACAGAGAAGGCTATAGTTTGGTTGGATGTATGTGCCAACCAGCATTTGATTTTAATCATTTTGAATTATTCACACAAGATGAGTTGTACAGTATGTATCCTCAACACGAGGCAATTATTAAACAGTATGCCTTATTAAACAGAGACTAATAGACTTAAAAACACAAAGTTAGATTCATCTAACTTTGTGTTTTTTTAGAATTCAATAAGGTACTAATTAGCGCTGCCTAATAACTCATTAGATAGCTCTACGACATATTTTAATTTAGTCCATTGTTCTTCTTCTGTGAGCTGATTACCTTCTTCAGTTGAAGCGAATCCACATTGAGGACTCAAACATATTTGATCTAGAGAGATGTATTGTTGTGCCTCTTTAATACGTTGTTTAATTAATTCTTTATCTTCAAGTTCGGGTGTCTTAGAAGTAATTAAACCTAGTACGGCATAAGCATCCTTATCAAAATAGCGTAAAGGCTCAAAGTCGCCAGAACGCTCATCATCATATTCTAAGAAAAATCCATGCAGGTGCTCTTTAAATAAATACGGAGCAATCGCTTCGTAACCACCTGAAATTGCCCATGTTGATTGATAATTACCACGACAAATGTGTGTAGTTAAAATTAAATCTTTTGGAAGACCTTCGACAGCATCATTTATTACCTTATATGCTAATTCACGAGCTTGAACTTTTTCTTCATCTGTACGTTGACGTCCTCGAACTTTATGTGTACCGTCAGTCAGACCAGCCCAATATACATCGTCTATTTGTATGTATCTTGCACCTAAATCATAAAAATGTTGCAATGATTGGCGATAAGCTTCAGAAATATCATGAGCAAAGTCTTCAATATTTGGATAAATATCTTCATTCAATATGTTAGGGTGGAATAATTGGTTTGGACTCGGAATTGATACTTTTGCGGTAGCGCGTCCATTAACTCTGTCGTATAAGAACTTGAAATGGTCAAAATGGGGGTGATTAGGATTATATCTAACTTTTTCAACTACTCTTACATTATGGGCACGCGTTTCTATCCCTTCAAATTCTAGCCCGTGATCAGGAGTGTAACCTTCGACACCATCTAGATTTTCTAAGAAATCAAAGTGCCACCAACTTCTTCGAAATTCACCATCAGTAATACTATGTAAACCTATTTCTAATTGCTTCTCTATTATACGGTCGATTTCCTCATCTTCTATTTGTTTTAACTCTGCACCACTGATTTCATTTTGATTATATTTAGCGCGAGCGTCCTTTAATCTTTGAGGTCGTAACAAACTTCCAACATGGTCTGCTTTAAAAGGTCTGTAAGTCAATAGCAGTTCCTCTTTTATCAATTTATTTAGAATTTTCAGATAATATAAACATAAACTATCAAATACGAGTATTTTTGTCAATTTTCCCTAAAAATTAATTAGTTGTAGTAAAATAAAATTGAAAATTTTTATATGTTTATGTGCGTAATTCAATTAAAAACGACCAAAGATGACATCAATTAGTTAGTTTAATATAATAATGACAAGGAGTTGGTGGCTTTATGAAAATTAAATATATAGATAAACGTCACTGGCGTCGCCTATTAGAACGTGATTACATAGAAGTTAAGGTAAATAATAATAGATTTAAGGGTATTATTGGCTTGGTCACGATGAAGAAGGTTCGTGAACCTTTAGAGGTGACGGTAGTAGGCCAGAATATAATTGTTGCTGATGACAATTATCAATGGTTGCAAATTTTGCCGGAAAAGAAACGATATAGTATTACTGCAATGTTTGATGATAAAGGAAATCCATTGGAGTATTACTTCGATATCAATATTAAGAATATTACTCAAAAGGGCAATGCTAGAACACTCGATTTATTCTTGGATGTGCTTGTGTTACCATCAACTGGAGAATATGAGCTCGTTGATGAAAATGATTTGAAATTAGCATTAAAAAATGAACAAATCACTAAAAAGCAATATCATGAAGCTTATATGATTGCGCATCAATTGATGATTGAAATCAATGAAAATTTTGATGATGTTAATAATCGAATTATGTATTGCTATAACAAGATGGTTGGTAAGTTGAAAAAGCCAAATTATAATAAGACGTATAAAAAACATATTCAACATCATAAGCCACATGTAAATAAAGGGAAATGATGGAACTCTAAGCCTTTAATATTAGGAGCGAAGCGGAACGATAAGTAAATGTGAAGCATTGTTTATATAGTTTTCGTTTCGGTCTTAAATTTTTTGTTGCTCATAGCCATGTTCATGAATAAACATTAGTAGGGGGAAGCTATGAAAATAGAAGACTATCGATTATTAATTACATTAGATGAAACCAAGACGTTACGTAAAGCAGCAGAAATATTATATATTTCTCAACCAGCTGTAACACAACGACTTAAAGCAATAGAGCATTCATTTGGTGTAGACATATTTATCCGTACAAAGAAACAATTAATCACTACCACTGAGGGTGCTATGATTATTGAGCATGCTCGTGACATGTTAAAACGAGAGCGTGTATTTTTTGATAAAATGCAAGCACATATTGGAGAAGTGAATGGTACCATTTCAATCGGCTGTTCATCATTGATTGGTCAAACGTTATTACCAGAAGTATTAAGTTTATATAATTCACAATTTCCAAATGTTGAGATACAAGTTCAAGTAGGTTCTACAGAACAAATTAAAGCAAATCATAGAGACTATCATGTGATGATAACTCGAGGAAATAAAGTAATGAACTTGACTAATACACACCTCTTTGACGATGATCATTATTTTATCTACCCAAAAGAAAGAAAGAGCGAGGTTTCTAAATTACCTTTCATAGAGTTTCAAGCTGATCCTATCTATATTAATCAAATTAAAGAATGGTATAATGAGAATCTTGGACAAGACTATCACGCAACGATAACAGTGGATCAAGTTGCTACATGCAAAGAAATGTTAGTAAGTGGTGTAGGGGTTACGATTCTTCCGGAAATCATGATGAGAAATATAGATAAAAATATGTTTGAATTTGAAAAGGTAAACATCGACAATCAACCACTTATTCGCTCAACGTTTATGAGTTATGACAGTAGCATGTTACAACTCCCTCAAGTTGAGTCATTTGTTACTTTGATGCTTAACTTTATTCGCTAATCATTGAAACACGTGTAATTAAAAAAAGAATAGAGGTAGAAAAATGTTTGCAGCATTGTTGCATATAAAAAACTACAAATTATTCGTTGTGAATATGATGCTTTTAGGTATGGGGATTGCCATCACAGTACCTTACTTCGTCTTATTCGCGACTAAAGAGCTAGGGATGACAACTAACCAATTCGGTATTCTACTTGCCCTAGCAGCAGTGAGTCAATTTACAGTTAATTCTATTGTCGCTCGCTTTTCAGATACGCATAGCATTAATAGAAAAGTACTCATCATTAGTGCACTTATGATGGGGGCTATTAGTTTCTCGATTTATTTTTATATTCATAATATTTGGTTGTTTATTATTGTATACGCTATTTTTCAAGGGTTATTCGCTCCAGCAATGCCACAATTATATGCATCTGCACGTGAATCCATTAACGTTTCATCTTCAAGAAATAATGCTAAATTTGCCAATACTGTTTTACGTTCTATGTTTTCTTTTGGTTTCTTATTTGGTCCGTTAATCGGAGCGTATTTAATTCAATTTATGGGATATGCTGGACTTTTTGGTGGCACCGTCTTTATTTTATTATTCACACTTGTTTTACAAATCTTCTTCTATAAAGATTTAAATTTATCAGCAAAAGAGCAAGTTGGTGGTACAGCCAATATTGAGAAGACTGCGCCTAATATGATTAAAGATAAAACACTATTTATTCCATTTATAGCATTTATTTTATTACATATAGGTCAATGGATGTACACAATGAATATGCCGCTATTTGTCACAGATTATCTTAAGGAGCAAGAGGGATATGTAGGAACGCTAGCAAGTTTATGTGCCGGCTTAGAAGTTCCCTTCATGGTTATATTAGGTATGTTATCTGCTAAGTTAGCTACTCGAACGTTGTTAATCATAGGTGCTATTAGTGGTGGTGCCTTCTATTTTAGTATTGGTGTTTTTGAAAATATCTATGCTATGATGATCGGACAAATCTTCTTAGCACTATTTTTAGCTATCTTACTCGGATTAGGTATTAGCTATTTCCAAGATATTTTACCTGATTTCCCAGGTTATGCTTCAACATTATTTGCGAATGCAATGGTGATTGGTCAGTTGTTAGGAAATTTATTAGGTGGTGCAATGAGCCATTGGGTTGGATTGGAGAATGTTTTCTTCGTTTCAGCAACATCTATTTTCATAGGAATGATATTGATATTCTTTACGAAAGATCAAAAATATACGGAAGCGGATGTGAAAGTTAAGTAATGGAAGTTGTTTTATGGATATTAATACTATTATCATTTGTTTTAGCATTTGTAGGTTTAATTAAACCTATTATTCCATCTGTACTTGTGTTATGGGTAGGATTCTTAATTTATCAATTTGGATTCTCTCAAGATGGGTTATCATGGATATTTTATGTAGCTATGATTTTGTTCACTGTATTTATTTTAGTATCTGACTTTTTAATGAATAAATACTTTGTAAATCGCTTTGGCGGTTCTAAATTGGGTGAGTATGCAGCGTTAATAGGTGTGATTGTTGGATGCTTCGTCCTTCCACCGTTCGGTATTATCATCGTACCTTTTATAGCAGTGCTCATTGTAGAATTAGTGCAAGATTTTGATTTTGGAAAGGCACTTAAAGCAAGCATTGGATCTGTAGTAGCATTTTTAGCGAGTTCGGTTGCACAAGCGTTAATTATGTTCATTATGGTCATTTGGTTCTTTATAGATGTGTTTTTAGTAGGATAATTAAAAAAAGGTTAAGTCATTTATATCAAAGTGGCTTTGAGTTTTCAATTCGTCTTTTGAGGACATCATTGCACACGTATGATACAGATGCTTAACCTTTTTATTTTTTATAAAATGCTACTTTACAAGTCTTAGTTCATTGTGACAACGTACTATAAAATAGTATTTGAATCCTTGTTAACAAAATGATGTTGTATATAAAAAGCGATTGGCGTAATGATGGCTGAAATTACAATAAATGACCAATTACTAATAAGAATGTAAGGACCAAAAGCTAAAAATGATTGCGGAATAAAAAAGACATAAAATAGAGCGACTAACAGTAAAGCGATAATAGTGTAATTAAATAACCACACCCAATGTGAATTATTGAAACTTTGAAGTTGAACCGTCTTAAATATGACTAATATAAACATAAAGATAATAAATAAACCTGCTATGACACTAATCGGAAATGTATACAAGTAAACTTCATTATTATCTCCACCAATAAAAAAGCCAATAAAGCCTTTAAAGAAACAAAAAATACCAATTAAAAAAATAAAATTCCTAAAAATATACTTAAATATATTTTGAAACGTTTCATTAGGCAATGATTTAATTTCTTTTTTAGCATGTGCTTTTGGATTATGTTCGAAAAACTCTAATGCTAACGTACCTTCATTCTCAGCTTCTAATAATCTTTTTAATATACGACTTAGCATTACCTCACTGTCATGCGGATTGACGCGTAAATCAGCGCGGATGTATGTCATATAATTTTCAAAGATTTCTCTATCTGTATTATTTAGGCGCAATGATTTTACATTATTTTCACGTGCTAATTTCGCAGTGGATTTCATTGACTAAGCTCCTTAACGTCTAAACTTATTTTATTTTTAAAAATAATAGATTATTATATGTTAAATATGGATAATCATACCATAGATAAATATAGAATATAATGTATAACATAAAGGAAGTCATTATGCGAAAACTAACTGTTAAAGATATGGAATGGATTGAATCCATCGCAAAGATACAAGAATATTATATTGAAAAGCGAGAAATACATTACAACGCGACACATCTATCAATTGGATTACGTCAAGATATGATTATTCAACGATTAAAGCACAGTAATGATATAATTTTAATTGAATTGAGCGAAGACACACAGCGCTTAATTTCGTTTATTTGGGGTCATTTTGAGGCAGTTCAAGAAAAAGTGATCACTGAGATGATATACACTGACCCTCATTTTCGAGGACTGGGTCATGCTAAGCGTCTAAAGATTGCTTTAGAAAATTGGGCGATTGAAATGGGTGCTAAATCAATTGAAGGTATGGTTGATGCTACAAATGATGCAATGATTGAGTTCAATAAAGCGAATGGTTATGCGATAAGTCATGTAAAAATGCGTAAAGACCTAAGGTAAACAAATGAATAGGTTCTTAATTCATGTTAAAATAATATTACTCATTCGTAATAAAGGAGAAAAGCATGAAAAAATGGTTGATACTTCTACTTTCTGCGACACTTATGTTGTCTGCTTGCGGTAAAAGTGATGAAAGAGCATCATTAGAGAAAGATGTTAAAGAACTACAAAAAGAAAATGATGATTTTAAAAATCAAAAGAAAGATTTAGAAAAGCAAAAAGAGAAACTTAACGACCAACGTGAAAAGCTTCAAAAAGAAGTGGATGATTCAGTTGCGACAGAATCAGCTAAAGATGATTCAGAAAGCGATGAAAGTGATAGTAGTGACTCAAATCAATCATCAGATAGTGATACATACAAACAGTCTAAGAGCCAAAGTACCACTGAAAATAGAACGTCAAGTAACGAAACGAATACTTCTAAGACAAATGGTGGTAGTGATTCACAGCAATCTAACCAATCTAGTAATACTCAAGAAGGTCAATCGAATAGCGGTGAAAATGCTACAAGTGAACAAAGTAGCTCAGACGATACATCATCAAGTAGTCGTTAATAAAATTACTTAAATAATGAAGGCAATTTAGCCGGCCTCATACGTCAAGTTTGACATGTACGGATGTAGGGTAAACTAAATTTAAATCATTTACAATTCACATTTAAATCATTTTATAAATTAAGCTTAACTACATAATACAACGTTTAATCATAAACTATAACATTGGAGAGATGACATATGCATGAACAAGATTTTCACATTTTAGAAGGGCGCGAAATCACATTACCTGAATTAGGACGTGAAATTGAAAATATTACTGGACGTACAATTGTTGATTCTACTGGTGAAATCAAACGTGTGGTTGCACACTTACCAAACTTTGAATCTGATACCGACACATTTGTAGCTACATTTAAACTTAACCATCGTAATGACTTTGTAGATGCGACTTTTGTTGCACCTAAAAATCAACGTGATCGTTTAAAAGAAATTCCAGTACACATTGAACTCGTTAGTTATATATCTAGAGGTTAATTAGTTACTCAATCAAATTTAAAGACGGATAAAGTGTGCTATGGTCTATATCCATATCGCACTTTTTTACTCATGTATTTCTTTAAAATGGGGTGTTGAAAATGGCTACATATATAGAAACAGAAAGACTTAAATTACGAGACTGGAAGCAAGAAGATTTATTGCCATTTCAAAAGATGAATGCTAATCCTCAAGTGCGACGCTATTTTCCAAGTTTATTAAGTTATCGACGTTCTGAATTAGATATGAAAAAAATGGATGACATTATTAAAGAAAACGGTATAGGCTTATTTGCAGTTGAACTTAAAGAAACTGGCGAATGGCTTGGTTTTATTGGGGTTAATTATATACCTCAAGATAGCCAATACCCATTTGAGGAATTACCACTATATGAAATTGGATGGCGTCTTATTCCAGAAGTATGGGGTAACGGACTTGCCACTGAAGGTGCAACAGCTGTGTTAGCATTTGCCAAAGAAAAGGGGATTGAAGCTATTTATAGCTTTACTGCAGAAAATAATTTGCCTTCTAGAAAAGTAATGGAAAAAATTGGCATGACATTATATGACCATTTTGAATTACCAGAGTTAAGCAAATATCATATGTTAAAAAGACAAGTACGTTATTATAAACAATTATCAATATAAAATTAAAAGCGACATGAGATTGGATGGTTATATTATGTGATAAATAATCACTTTTATAAATATAATAGTCCAAAATATGTCGCTTTATAATTAATCGTATGTACGTATACCTAGGGGTTTAAAATTAAGTAACCCATTAATTAAATCTTCTTTAGAATTATATAAAGGTGCTAAATGTTTATATTTTTCATCAATAAATCCTTCTTCAATCATACTATTTATAAGTTGTTGAAGTGGATTGAAGAAACCATTTAAATTATAAACGGCAATTGGTTTTTCATGAATGCCAATTTGCGCCCAACTATAAGTCTCGAAAAATTCCTCAAGAGATCCAGCGCCACCAGGGGCCATTACAAAAGCATCTGCAAGTTCCGCCATTTTTTGTTTGCGTTCATGCATTGAATCTACAAGAATAAGTTCGCTCACTTTTTGACTAGTGATTTCTTTTTCATCTAACATCTTAGGCATTACACCAATAGCATGTCCACCGTGATCTAATACACCATCTTGAATTGCACCCATAATACCTACAGAACCTGCACCAAAAACTAATTCATAGCCTTGCTCAGCCATATATTTACCAAGTTCGTATGCTTCTTTAACATAAATGGGGTCTTTACCTTTACTAGCACCGCAATATACTGCAATTCGCTTCATTATTCTTCCTCCTATAGTTGTTTGATAACAGATTTAAATGCACGCTCAAATTGTTTTTTATCTTCTTTTGAAAAAGGGGGAGGCCCTTTATGACGACCGCCTTGCTTTCTTATCTGTGCATTATTATAACGTTGTTGTAATAACATATCTATATTACTTGAACGATACAAATGCCCTTTATGATGCATTACAATCTTAACTTTAGATAGTAATAAACTGGCAAGTCCATAATCTTGAGTTATTACAATGTCTTCTGGTTTAGCTAGCTTTACAATTTTATAGTCAACAGCATCAGGTCCATCATCAATATAAATTGTTTCAACGTGACTTGGGAGCACTTTATTTGAGTAATGGCTAAAGCTGCGTAAAATGGTAACAAAAATGCCTGTCCCAGTAGTTAATTCAATTACTGAATCAACTACTGGACAAGCATCTCCATCAATGATTACACGTGTCATAAAGCGTTACGCCTTATTGTTATCTTCATTTTTATTTTGTGTAACAACACTTTCAGCTTCATGATCTTTGAACTTTTTCATTTCTTTGATGCGTGCTTTTTCTTCTTGCTTTTGTAATTTCTCTTCTTCTTTATGACGTTTATCAATATTTTTTTGGAGCTTTTTATCTAGCTTATTAACGTCTTTTTTATTATCTTTCTCGAGTTTTTCGCCTTTTTTCTCTGTCTCATCATCAAGTTTACCAGGAGTTAAACCAACTTTTTCTTGATATTTTTGAGTTTTCTTCATGTCTTTAATGCGTTGTTTTTCGTTCTTTTCACGCTCTTTTTCTTCTTCTTTATGACGTTGTTCGATATTTTTTTGAAGTTTTTTATTCATTTTGTCAGCTTCTTTATAGTTTTTCTTAGCTAACTTTTCGCCCTTTTTCTGAATGTATTCAGGATCATTTTCTTTTGCAATTTTCTTTAATTCACGTTTGTTGTCGAATTCTTGTTTTTTATCTCCTAAATACTCTTTTGCACCTGTTGCTTTATTCGCAATCGCTTGACCTGCATTTGACGTTGCATGAGTTGCTTTTTGTACCTCAGGATGAGATTTAATACGCTTACGTTCTACTACTAGTGGCACAATAATGATTGGTAAAACATTAATCGCCGTTTTAATGATTTTCTTTTTGTCCATACTCGTTGCCTCCATTAGATTTACTATTTATCTTCATTACCCTATGATACATCATACTAAACGAAGGAACTAGCTAGAACCCTTATATTAACTTGAGTAAAACTAGGTAGGTTAAGAGAGTGTCTTAGTCAGCTAATTGACTAAAAAAATCGCCAAAGATTAAATCTTTGACGATGTTATGTGGCGTAAAGCCATTATTAGATTGATTTATAATTAACCTGAAATGCCTTGTCCAATTCCAAAGCCGAAGTAAAGAATGGCTATAATTATTACCAATACGATTCGATAAATTGCAAATGGTACTAACTTCACTTTATTAATTAAGTGTAAGAATGTTTTGATTGCAATCAAGCCAACAATAAAGGCAGCCAAGAATCCAATTAAGTAAAATGGAATATGTGCAAGTTCAATATATTGATAGTTTTTAACTAATGATAGTGCACTTGCAGCTAGCATAATAGGTACAGCCATAATGAAGGTAAAGTCAGAAGCAGACTTATGATCTAACTTCATCAAGACGCCTGTTGAAATCGTAGAGCCAGATCTACTGAAACCAGGCCACATTGCTACCGCTTGAGAGATACCAATTACGAATGCTTGAACATAATTGATTTGGTCAACTGACTTAGGATTTTGAACTTTTTTACTATATTTGTCTGCAATAATCATATAAATTGCACCTAAGAATAAACCAATCATTACAGTAGGAACACTAAATAAATGCGCTTCAATAAAATCGTCGAATAACACACCTAATATACCAGCTGGAATCATACCAACTAATACGTGTAGTAAATTTAATCGACGTGGTTTAGAACGAAATTCTTCATTTATTGAAGTGTTTCTATACTTGCCAATATGTAACATTTCGAAATAACGCTCACGGAATACCCATGCCGCAGCAAAAACAGAACCTAATTGAATTACAACTTTAAATGTAAAAGCTGAATGAGGACCTAGAAATTCAGTCGATTTTAACCACATATCATCCACTAGAATCATATGACCTGTAGATGAAACTGGAGCAAATTCAGTTAAACCTTCGACAATACCTAAGATAAGGCCCTTGATAAACTCGATAATAATCATAAGTAACCTCTTTCTTTTATTAAAAATTTAAAATATTGTTGTCTTTAAATATATTGTTGTCAAAATTCACTTTTCTATAATATCATAACGCATCAAATCAACGCTAATAATAATGAGATAACTAATAATTAATTTTATATACAATATATCGCAGTACCTTTACTAATTTACTGATATAACTAACTTACCGCAACGGACTTAAGGTTGAGATGTTATGTTCATTATATTGTCACTGTTTTTTAAAAGATATTAAATGATAAACAATTGAGAACCTTTTATAATAATAAATTAGGTGAAGATAAAGTGAAAAAACTAATGAATTTAGTATTTAAATATAAAGTATTTCCATTATCTATGGGAATTGTAAGTATGTTCTTAGCAATAACAGTAGTGGTTCAGAATATAAGTATTGCGAGTTTTTTAGATCAAGTGCTTTACAATCATTTGAGTTCTGTAAATTCATTATTGATTATCATCTTAATCGTTTTAATCCTTAGAGCAACATTGAATATGATTAACTTAAGATTAGGTGATATGTTAGCTGGCAAAGTTAAACATCAATTGCGTCGAGAAGTTGTTTTGAAAGAATCAACTATTGCTACAGGAACGCAAATTAATATTTTAACAGAGACAATAGACGGACTATCCCCGTTTTTTAAAAATTATTTGCCACAGGTCTTTAAATCTATGATGATCCCTTTAATGATTATCATAGCAATGTGTTTTATTCATTTAAATACTGCATTAATAATGATAGTTACAGCACCGTTTATTCCACTTTTTTATATCATTTTTGGACTTAAAACACGTGATGAATCAAAAGATCAAATGACGTATCTAAATCAGTTTAGCCAACGTTTTCTTAATGTGTCTAAGGGACTGATTACACTTAAACTTTTTAGACAGACAGCCCACACGAAAAAACAAGTATACGAAGATAGTACACAATTTCGAGATTTAACGATGCGCATATTAAAGAGTGCATTTTTATCGAGTTTGATGCTCGAATTCATAAGTATGCTTGGTATTGGATTGGTTGCTTTAGAAGCAGCATTAAGTCTTGTCGTTTTTCATAATATTGATTTTAAAACAGCAGCTATTGCAATTATATTAGCTCCTGAATTTTATAATGCTATTAAAGATTTAGGACAAGCTTTCCACACGGGTAAACAAAGTGAGGGTGCTAGTGATGTAGTTTTTGAATTTTTAGATTCTGAAAACACACCGCTTACTAATCAAGAAATAGTAAAAGAGCAACAAGAATCACTTATTAAGATGCGCAACGTCAATTATCAGTATCCTAATAGTCCCTCTTATGCCATTCGTGATATATCGCTCAAGATAGATAAGGGTGAAAATGTAGCGATTGTTGGACCAAGTGGTGCAGGTAAAACGACTTTAGCCAAATTACTTACTCAAATAGTACGTCCGACGAGTGGGCATGTGTTCTTTAACAAATGTGTTAATCAAATTGGAATGCTAAGTCAAAATCCTTATATTTTTTCAGCATCAATTAAAGACAACATAGCAATGTTTAAAAAAGTTGATGACGACCAAATTCTTCATGTGTTAGAGATGGTTGGACTAAAAGAAAAGGTAATGTCTCTAAAAAATGGTATTCATAGCAGAATAGGTGAAGGTGGAGAAATGCTATCAGGCGGACAAATGCGTCGTATTGAGTTATCAAGGGTGTTATTAATGAATCCTGATATTGTTGTTTTTGATGAACCTACCACTGGCCTGGATTTAGAGACTGAAACTGTTATTCAACAAGTCATCGCACAACATTTTGAAGGGGTAACGATGATTATGATTGCCCATCGCGATTCAACGATTCGTCAAGCAACGCGACGATTATTTATAAAAGATGGTTACTTAGTTGAAGATGATCAAACGATTTCTGTAAGACTTGAAAAAGGTGGTGACTTAGTGTGAAACCACAAATTCGATTTCGACCTGACAAAGATTTAATATTAGCAATATTGACGGGTGTTATTGGGAGTGTCGTTGCATTAGCAATGTTCTTCTTAAGTGGTTACATGGTAACTCAAAGTGCTTTAGGCGCACCTTTATATGCATTAATGGTGTTAGTTGTATCGGTTAAGTTGTTCGGGTTTATACGTGCGATTGCAAGATACGGGGAGCGTTTACTATCTCACAAAACGACATTTACAATGTTACGAGATGTTCGGGTTCAATTTTTAGAAAAATTAATCCCTAGAGTACCTAATTTATATCGTCAATATTCATCCGCTGATTTATTGACTAAAATGATAAGCAAAGTAGAAGCTTTACAAAACATCTATTTAAGAGTCTATTATCCACCGGTTGTCATTGGTTTCACAGCAATTATTGCAGCAGTAACGTTGGTATATTTTAGTGTTATGCATGCTATAGTTATCATTATAAGTATGTTGTGTTCACTTTGGCTTGTACCGTGGTTGAGTGCTAAACGTGTAGGCAAATTAAAGCAACAAGTTGCACAACAGCAACAAACTACGATTACCCAATTTTACGATTACAAAGAAGGCTATGCTGAGTTAGATCGTTTTAACAATGTAGAAGCCTATCGTGAAGATTTAATGAATGCATTAGAATCGTATGACAAAATGCAATCGAAAGAAACGCGATTTTTAACTTTATATGATTATATGCTAAATATAATCGCAATGATCGCTATATTTGCTACCTTAGCATTAGGATTTATTCAAGTTAAAGAAGGGCAATTAAATGTTGTGTATTTAACGAGTATTGTTTTGATGATGTTAACTTTATTCGAACAAACAGTGCCTATGAGTAACTTTGCATATTACAAAGCAGATACTGATGAAGCGTTAAATAGTTTAAATGATGTTCTATCATATCCAGTAAATCAATCTAAGCAATCATTGGTAACAAAACAGAGTAACGTATACAATATTAGGAATGTATCATTTAGTTACGAACATCAAGAAATACCAACGTTATCCAATATTAATTTAACTGTTGGAAAAGGGGAAAAAGTAGCGATTGTTGGACCATCTGGTTCAGGGAAAAGTACATTATTACAAATTATGAGTGGTTTGTACGATATCGATAAAGGACAAGTTTCTCTCGATGGTCAGAACATATCACAACTAGATGAAGACATTCGCTTTGAAAAGCTTAATGTTCTTTTACAATCACAACAATTATTTGATGGTACATTACGTTACAATATGTTCTCTAGTAAAAATGATGATGTCATTCAACGTGTCTTAACGAGCCTCAATTTAGGCTATCTAGATCTAGAAAAAACAATCACTTTAGATGGAAACACATTATCAGGTGGTGAGGTGCAACGTATTGCATTAGGGCGACTTTTTCTAAAAGGTTCCTCAATATGGTTATTAGATGAACCAACGACTGCATTAGATGAGGATAATACTAAACAAGTGATGCAATTGATTGATGAACAAGTTGAAACATTGGTTATTGCAACGCATGATTTAAAATTACTGCCATATTTCGACAAGATAGTTGTTCTTATTGATGGACAGATTAAAGAACAAGGGAGTTATGATGAACTAAGTCATGGTAACCATTATTTAAGTCGTTTATTAAAAATGAATTAGACAATGTTTAAATATACGCATACGTTGTCTTAAAACGAAAAACCTGAGGTATCTGTTATAGATAACTCAGGCTTTTCGTTATTGATAAATATATAGTAATTTGATTCGAAACGAATAACTTTAATTGGCTTAGTATTAGCATGTCATTTTACTTTGACTCGGTAAAAGCATCGATGACTTTCCCTAATAGACGATTGAGTTCATGTACTTCATCATTACTTAAAGAAGAAGCATTCGCGACTTTTTGAGATGCATCGCTTAATTCAGGTTTGATTTTTTCGCTTTTCTCAGTAAGATGAATAAATACTTCACGTTGATCAACTTCAGAACGTTCGCGTTTGATGAGGTCAACTTGTTCCATTCTTTTTAATAAAGGTGATACAGTACCAGTATCTAAAGCTAGTTCTGTAACTACCTTTTTAACATTTACAGGAGATTCATCCCATAAAATACTTAGCACTAAAAATTGTGGGTACGTAAGATTGTACTTTTTAAAGACTTTATTTGAATAGTAGCGATTAACTTGTCTTTGTGCATTGTACAAACTAAAGCAGAGTTGCTCTTTCAAATTATGTTGTTCAGACATTAAAGTTCTCCTCCAGACATTCTATCCGTCTCTCTATGTTTCGGATTAAATTTCGTCTATGTTGTATAAAATATAACTTGCAACACACTTCGTCTCAATGCCATGCTAAAATTAAAGTATGTTTAAATTCTAGAAGATATTTCTATTTTAATCAAGTGTAATCTAAAATAAATACATATATTATCATATTCATATTAATTTTAAAAAGAAAAGAGATTTTAAAATGATAAATAATAAAAATGAAAAAATATCAATTACAATCGTAAATGGCTTTTTAGGAAGTGGTAAAACTACATTTCTAAAACATTATATAGAGCAATTATTAAAAAAAGATGAGAAAATAACAATTATAATGAATGAATTTGGATCATTTGACGTTGATAGTTTATTACTTGGAAATGATGTTTCCATTCATTCATTAATTAATGGCTGCGTATGCTGTGATTTAAATAACGATTTAGTTAACCAATTGAAACAGTTGATTGATCAAGCAGATACGAGTCATATTCTCATAGAAGCAACTGGTTTAGCGCATCCTCTTGAGATTTATTCGGCTTGCCAAGACCCTACAATAATAAAAAATGTTCATGAACCAACAATTATTGGTATTGTAGATGCACAAAGATTCACTAAAAAAGAAGTCTATAGTCCTTCAACAACTCAGTTATTAGAAGAACAATTACGTTATAGTGATACGATAATACTAAATAAAACTGATTTAATAGGTGAAGAAGCACTTAACGACGTTAAAGAAAATTTAAATAAACTCAATCCACAAGCGCCTATAATTATTACCACTTATAGTCAATTTAATGATGACCAAATCAACGGTAAAGTGATTCAACATAATGAAATTAAGCATAAACATACACATCATCATGGGATTCAGTCGATGCAGTATACATTTACAGCAGCAATAGACCGTCAGTTATTTTATCAATTTATTATGCGTTTGCCAGATAGTGTACTTCGCTTAAAAGGATTTGTGAAGTTTAGAGATCTACCAGAAGTAACATATGAATTTCAATATGCAATGGGCTTACCTGATTATGGCATTATCGATAAAGACGTACCGATGACTATCGTTATCATTGGAGAGTCATTGGATACAGATAGATTACGTAATCAACTTGATATGATTCAATTCACATAATATCGTTTTGTCACAGTTATGACATAGGCGTTTACTTTTTTATGTTTTATAATAAAAATAGGAGGGTTTGACCATGAATAACGAAGATAAACGTACGAAGCAAATTCGTTTTGAATTTAGATGTATTACGATTCCTTATACAGTTTTTGCTATTATCGTACTACTGTTTAATATATTTTATACCAATATTAAAGTGACAATGGCTTTATTCGGACTCTTTTTTGCATACAATTTAGGTATTTTATTCATAGCTTTTATTAATCGCTTCAAACGAACACTCATTTTATCTTTAATTTTGACTGTTTTGAGTGCGGCTACATTCTTTACGCTATTATATGTGTTTGGCTTGAATCGTGAAATTTTTGGTTAAATAACTTTATAAAGAATGACATAGACTTTGTGATAGTCAGTAAGACGTTATCACAAAGTTTTTTTATGCTTAAAATAATATGAAAAGTGAATATTTTGTGTATTTTGTCACATTCCATCATCGATGAAGCGCTTTCTTGATATACTGAATTTGACAAATTAAGGGAGTGGTAACTATGGAAAAAGTGCAGGCTACACAGGAGAATAACAACCTATTAAAAAATAAAAAGGAAAAAAAGAGTAAAAGTGGTTATAAGCCAATTTGGATTATTATAAGCTTTGCCATTTTATTAATTATCTTGTTATTACCAACACCAGCAGGGTTACCAATAATGGCAAAAGGAGCACTTGCCATCTTAGCGTTTGCCGTTATTATGTGGGTAACCGAAGCTGTAACGTATCCAGTATCAGCAACAATGATTTTAGGTTTAATCATTTTAATTTGTGGATTTAGTCCAGTCCAACAACTGTCAGAGAAACTAGGTAATCCAAAAGAGGGAGATAAAATATTATCTGGCGCAGATTGGTTAGGCACGGGAAATGCATTAACGCATGCCTTTAGTGGATTCTCTACATCTGCAGTTGCATTAGTAGCTGCGGCATTATTTTTGGCAGCAGCGATGCAAGAGACGCAATTACATAAACGTTTGGCTTTACTAGTGCTATCAATTGTAGGTAATAAAACACGTAATATTGTTATCGGTGCAATCTTAGTTTCAATTTTACTAGCTTTCTTTGTTCCTTCAGCAACTGCAAGAGCGGGTGCAGTTGTACCAATCTTATTAGGTATGATTGCTGCATTCAAAGTATCAAAAGAAAGTAAACTTGCATCACTTTTAATTATTACAGCAGTCCAGGCCGTTTCGATTTGGAACATTGGTATAAAAACAGCGGCTGCTCAAAATATTGTAGCTACTAATTTTATTAATCAGAACTTAGGACACGATGTGTCATGGGGAGAATGGTTCTTATATGCTGCACCATGGTCTATCCTTATGTCAATCGCATTATTCTTTATCATGATGAAAGTGATGCCACCTGAACATAAAGAAATTGAAGGCGGTAAAGAATTGATCAAAGAAGAATTAGATAAATTAGGACCAGTCTCTTTTAGAGAATGGCGTCTGATAATTATATCTGTGTTATTACTTTTCTTCTGGTCTACTGAAAAGATTCTACATCCTATAGACTCTGCGTCAATTACTTTAATTGCTTTGGCAATTATGTTAACACCTAAAGTTGGTGTTATTACATGGAAAGGTGTAGAAAAAACAATACCTTGGGGAACAATTATAGTATTTGGAGTAGGGATTTCACTAGGGAATGTACTATTAAAAACAGGCGCTGCACAGTGGCTGAGTGACCAAACCTTCGGGCTTATGGGGTTACAACATATGCCACTCATAGCTACTATTGCTCTTATAACACTATTTAATATCTTGATTCATCTTGGGTTTGCGAGTGCAACAAGTTTATCTTCCGCGCTTATACCAGTATTTATATCACTTACAGCTACATTACATTTAGGTGATCAATCGATTGGATTTGTGCTAATTCAACAATTTGTAATTAGCTTTGGTTTCTTATTACCCGTTAGCGCACCACAAAATATGCTTGCTTATGGTACGGGTACATTCACAGTTAAAGACTTCCTAAAGACAGGAGTACCACTAACTATTATTGCCTATATCTTAGTAATTATATTTAGTTTGACATATTGGAAATGGTTAGGATTGGTTTAAAGACTTTGGTATTTCATTAAGTCGAAACATAAAGTTTCTGATTTTAATTATTGGAAAAAGGGTAAAGTTAATGAACCTTTAATAACAGGAGTGAAATGATGACTATAGGTGTAATACTAAATCGCGTTTTCCGAATTAATAATAATCCATTATTTGAATATATTCATCAGAATAAAGAGGATATTGAGAAATGCTACCTCATTATTCCACAGGAAATATTTGAAGAAGATGGCACAGACATGAAAGCAAATTATTATTATGGTGTAATGCAATCATTTCTAAATGACTTAAGACAGTATGATATTGAACCCTACTTGTTAGACTATAGTGATTTAGGAGATTTTTGTGAGGATAAATCTCTCAGTGAAGTTATTGTTGCTGGCGATATTATGAGTTATCATCAAGAAAGTTATGATATTCGTCATTTAAAAAAGGCTTTCAACAAGCACAATATTACAGTTACCACAGTGCGTGCCAATCACTATTTCAAACCAAGCGCTACGATGAACAAACAAGGGGAACCATACAAAGTGTTTACCAGCTTTTATAAGGCACATCGTTCTAAACTAAGAAAGCATGACTCTTATGCCTATAAATTAAAGGACTTGTCAGATTTATTCGTGAAATCTCAGCAAAAGTTAATCCAAGATTATTCGAAGTTTGGCCTTTCAGAAACAAAAGCAATTAAAAAATGGAATGATTACATAGATCAAGACATACAAAATTATGAAACCAATCGTGAATATTTGCCTGAAGTCTTAACGAGTCAGTTAAGTATCATTTTAGCTTATGGCATAATAGACATTAAACAAATTGTTACTCAATTGTTAGAGCGTTATGAAGAGGACGAACATAATATTGAACAGTTTATACGAGAATTGATGTTCAGAGAGTTCTATTATGTGTTAATGACACAATATCCAAACACAGCTCATGAGGCATTTAATGAAAAATATCGTGAAATTAAATGGGAGTATAATAAGGATGAATTTAAAAGTTGGTGTGAAGGGCGTACTGGTTTTCCAATAGTTGACGCAGCAATGACTGAACTAAATCAAACTGGATTTATGCATAATCGTATGAGAATGGTTGTTTCGCAGTTTTTAACGAAAGATTTGTTCATTGATTGGACATGGGGTGAGGATTATTTTAGAAGAAAATTAATCGATTTTGATTCCGCATCAAATGTACATGGTTGGCAATGGTCTGCATCTACAGGGACAGATGCTGTTCCTTACTTTAGAATGTTTAATCCAAGTCGTCAGAGTGAACGATTTGATAAAGATGCTTTGTACATTAAAACGTTTATACCACAATTAAATGATGTTACTCCTAAATTATTACATGAACCTTTTAAACATGAAGCGGAGTTAGAACAAGAAGGTATTAAACTAGGTCAGGATTATCCAAAACCACTAGTCGATCATAAAGAAGCAAGAGACCATGTTATGTCAGTATTTAAACAAATATAAAAAATAATTGGAGTGAGATAGCAATCAAATTAAATGCTGTCTCACTCCAATTTACTTTTGTTGGAAGGGAGTGGGGCAGAAATAATATTTTACAAAAATTATTTTACCCCAGCCTGCTTTGCTTGTAGATTTTCTTGTTGAAAATCTCTTTGCTTGGGCCCCGTACCCCAGCTTGCATAGCATGTAGAATTTCTTGTTGAAAATCTCTTTGCTGGGGCCCCGTACTCAACTACGATTCATTATCTATATTCGAACTACTTACGTAAGTGTGTGAACACTTATCTTCACCAAGGTTTTAAGTGTTATTTTAAGGCAAATAAGCATATATAAACGGCTACGTATTCTAAGAAAGTAACCAAATACATATATTTTAATCGTAGTTTGACATTTAATGGCACTTCCCATTTAGGATAACGGCGTTCATAATAAAAAATTTGAACGAGATACAAACCAATGCCAAGTGGTAATAACATAAGGATAATACTATGTGTCATACTAAAACCATTTTTATGAAAGAAATGTCCAATAATGAGTTGTAAAGCAATAATAATAATTGGAAGAATTATAATGTGCCAAATCATTTTGCCACTCTCACTCCTTTCACGAATATAACGATTACGGTTTGTAGTAATACCATAAGTAAAATAAATGTTATGGATTGTGTATTTAAAGATGCAATCACCTGACGAATAATAGTGAAAGGTTCAGTAATCAAATGAACAGTATGGAATCTTAAAAAACGTCCCATATAAATACCTAAACCATTTAAGAACATAAGTACTACAATTAGAGTACGATTTAGCCATAATTTTGAAGTAAAATGCATCAAATTTATAAATATAAGAATCATACAATACATTGCTAAAAAGACACCTAATAATAGGTAAGTAAAATATAGCCATTCCATAATATTTAATTGAACATAAAAATCAAATGTAAATTGATTTAAATGAATTAAATCCGTTAGCATATAAAAAGTATTAGGCACTAGCAATACAAAAATTAAACCAAATATTATAAATAGTGGCCATTCATATTTTTTTCTTGGCTTAAATAATCTTAATAGTAAACATAACTCAAATGGTATATAAGCTAAAAAGAGGTTTAAACTCATAAAATTAAATACACGTGTTTCAAATAGTGAGAATGTGAAAAGTATTATGAAATATATTCTGGCAATATAACGCGAAGTCATGTTATACACTACTTTCTTTAAAAAAATAAGAGTTTATTTTAGTTAGTCAATGATTAATAATAAAGGTTACCTAAATGGTAATCAAATATTTAAGCATTATGTTTATCTAGTTAAAAGAAATTTAAAGATATAAAACGCTATTTTAATGTAATAAATGAGGAATACATATAATAACCCATAGATGCATATCTAAATATGTCATCTATGGGCTAATTTAATTTATACATTGCATTAAGGTCTTAATAAGTTCAATCCAGTTTCTTCATCATGTGTACGATTAACATCTAAGTTAGTCATTTGAATTACTATTTCAGCCGTAGCTGATACAACAGCTTTCGTTAAATGACCACTCAATGTTTGGAAATCACGTGTTCCGAATGTTCCATGTAAATGCGCAAATGGTTTATCGTCAATATGTGAAATATTGCCAAGTAAACTTGTTAGTTCTAAAGCTTCATTAACTTCACGTGCTTCATATTTTTGAGTGTCTAAATTATAAAAATTCAACGTTACATTGTCACATGCGCCTATACCACTAACTGAACCGAATTTCATTTCTTGTTCCACAGCAAATTGTGTTAGGACTTCTACAATATCTTCGCCTTTGTCTAGCACTAAAAGAAACGTTTGACCATCTTTATTATATTTCATCATCGTCACCTCAATTTGATAAGTTACCTACATTATACTAGCCAGTGAGTTTTATTGCTTAGAATTTAAATCTTACTATTGTAATATAGAAGTTAAATAGTATACAATGTCCTAATATTATGTAATTTTCAACTATGTTATTAGACGTAGCTCATTTATATTTAATCAGAAGCATGATTAAAATTGATCTTCAATGAAATGATGAAATTTACCAAATAAAAATGAAATGAGGTGTCATCATGAAAAAACAATTATTTACATTGTACTTCAATATTTTCTTAATCTTTGTAGGTATCGGATTGGTAATACCTGTACTCCCCGTTTACTTGAAAGATTTAGGTCTAAAAGGTAGCGACTTAGGCATATTGGTAGCAGTGTTTGCCTTATCTCAAATGATTATTTCACCATTCGGTGGTACGATGGCTGATAAACTTGGAAAAAAATTAATTATCTGCATTGGTCTAGTTCTATTTGCCATATCGGAGTTTCTATTCGCTATCGGTCATCATTTTCCTGTATTAATCGCTTCGCGAATATTAGGTGGTTTTAGTGCAGGGATGGTAATGCCTGGTGTAACTGGTATGATTGCAGATATTTCACCAGCTAAAGATAAAGCCAAGAACTTTGGGTATATGTCAGCTATTATCAATTCAGGCTTTATTTTAGGTCCAGGGATTGGCGGATTTTTAGCGGAATTCTCTCATCGAGCTCCATTTTACTTTGCGGGAACTTTAGGTGTATTAGCATTTATCATGTCTTTATTATTAATTCATAACCCACGCAAAGAAACAACTGAAGGATTCCATTCAATTGAACCGGAAGTATTTACAAAAATTAACTGGAAAGTCTTTATTACGCCAATTATTTTGACATTAGTACTGGCATTTGGTCTATCAGCATTTGAAACATTATTCTCGCTTTATACAGCTGAGAAAGCCAACTATACACCACGTGATATTTCAATCGCAATTGTTGGTGGTGGCGTAGCAGGAGCGGTATTCCAAGTCTTCTTCTTCGACAAATTTATGAAATACATGACTGAATTAACCTTTATTATCTGGTCATTACTCTATTCAGCGATTGTACTTGGTTTATTAATCTTGTCACATAGCTATTGGACGATCATGTTTGTTAGTTTTATCGTGTTCATTGGATTCGATTTGATTCGTCCAGCACTTACGAACTACTACTCTAACATTGCAGGTAATTGTCAAGGTTTTGCGGGTGGATTAAACTCCACATTTACTAGTATGGGGAACTTTGTAGGTCCATTAGTAGCAGGCGCTTTATTTGATGTTAACGTGGAATTTCCTTTATATATGGCAATCATAGTTATGTTGTTCGGTATCGTGATTATTTTTGTTGAAAAAGCACTGCAAGCAACGAGACGTCGAAAACACACAACGAAGTAAAGATCATAGAATGGATAAGTAAGAGACAATATGAATATTAAATGAAATAGGCAATGATATCATTCGTTTTTAATTGAAAAATTGACGATGTCATTGCTTGTTTTTACATTTATGTTGTTAAATTGTAACAATATAGCGTCGATTATTAATAGAAGTATTACAAAGATTACAGTTATTTTAAATTGCAGTCTACATAATTATTTTTACTCTCTATATATGTTAAGATAAATAAAAATTTAGAGAGAAATGTGGGTAAGGAGATGAATTTAAAAAACATACTTTTAGGTATGGTGGCTGTAATTTTATCGTTATGTCTAGCTTTCTTATTATTTATAGCTACAAACCAAAATGCCTTAGCTAAAGTGCATCAGACTATTTCTACATTTTCAAAGATGAGTAGTGTCTCTGCAACTGAGAAAATGTTAGATATTACTACAAGTCACACAGCTAAAGCATCAGAAAAAAATGCTGATGAACGCAAAATGGAAACACACTATAATAAAATAGATTCCACTTCCCATGACAATGCAAATAGTAATAAGCATGAATATTCTTCTGAAGAATGTAGAATAATTGCTCAAAATTATACGAATCATCAATATGGTAAAGTGGTCAATTTAGAACGTAGTGGTGAAACGAATCAAGATATTACGTATCAATTGAATCCAAACCATCAATCACAAAGTAGTAATATTGCAGTAAATAAAACGGGTAAAATAGAAGCCTTATCTAATAACGCACAATGAGCGCGCCTTTTCTTATAATAGAGAAGAGCGCTCTTTTTATTTTTCATAGAAAGCGTAGTAAGATTATAGATAAAGATGAAATTGAGGTGAACGTGTATGAAACATAAGAAAACAAATGCGATGCGTATGTTAGACAGAGCTAAAATAGATTATGAAGTCAAAACATTTGAGGTGGAAGATGGGCATATGGATGGTGAACGCGTTGCAGAATTAGTCGGTGAAAATGTCCATGATGTTTTTAAAACACTTGTATTAGAAAATGCTGAACATGATCATTTCGTATTTGTAGTTCCAGTCAGTGAGTCATTAGATATGAAAGCAGCGGCAAGTGTCGTTAATGAAAAGAAATTACAGCTAATGCCATTAGATAATTTGAAACAAGTAACAGGTTATATACGAGGTGGTTGTTCTCCAGTAGGCATGAAACATTTATTTCCAACTACGATTGATCAATCTGCTTCTTTACGTGAAAAAATTATCGTGAGCGGTGGACAACGAGGAATTCAAATTGTGTTACAACTTCAGGATCTTGTTTCAATGACAAATGCACAAGTAGAAGACATTACTCAAAAATAGCAATATAGTGACAGATATTACAAATGGGATGACAAATTGTGTAATATCTGTTAATTTTTAAACCGAAATGAATGTTTTTGATTGTTTTTGACAATTTGTGATTGAAAAATGTAAGCGTACACATTATAATGTGAGTTGAAGCGGGGTGGTTAAATGATTTCTGAAAAAAGACATGACTTAATACTTCAGGAATTAAGGAAAAAAGATTTTCTCACACTCCAAGAATTAATAGATCGAACAGGTTGCAGCGCTTCAACTGTTAGAAGAGATTTATCGAAATTGCAACAACAAGGTCGACTTCAAAGAGTTCATGGAGGAGCAACATTAAATAGTAATAGAAATAATGAACCAATTCTGTCGGATAAATTGTCGCAAAATTTAAAAGAAAAAAGAATGATTGGTCAATTTGCTGCAAAACTCATCGAAGATAATGACTGTATTTTTATGGATGCTGGTTCATCAACGATTGAAATGATTCCATTCATTAAAGCACAAAATATTGTAGTGGTTACAAATGGATTAACGCATGTTGAAAAGTTACTTAACCAAGGCATCAAAACTTTGATGATAGGTGGACAGGTTAAAGAAACAACATTTGCCACAGTAGGTGCTAGTGCACTTGATACATTGAGTCGTTATTGTTTTGATAAGGCTTTTTTAGGAATGAATGGTTTAGATTTAAAATATGGTCTTACAACGCCAGATGAAAAAGAGGCACTAATAAAAGAGAAGGCCATGGAACAAGCAAATCAATCATATGTTTTACTTGATCATTCAAAAATAGATGAAGTTTATTTTGCACATGTGCCAATTAGTCAAAACCATGTTGAAATGGTGGTTTCAAAACAAACAATAGCACTTTCACATTTTGAACAATATAAAGAGAAGTACGTGTTTATAGGAGGGTAACCATGATTTATACAGTAACATTCAATCCATCTATTGACTACATTATGTTTACTAATGGATTTGAAATAAAAGGGTTAAATAGAGCGACATCTACTTATAAATTTGCAGGTGGGAAAGGTATCAATGTATCTCGTGTTTTAAAAACACTAGGTGTACCATCTACAGCATTAGGATTTGCTGGAGGTTTTCCTGGAGAATTTATAGCTCAAACATTAGAAGAAAGTCAAATTAAAACGGACTTTATTAAAGTTGATGAAGATACACGTATTAATGTAAAACTGAAATCTGGTGACGAAACTGAAATTAATGCACCAGGACCGTCTATTACTGATGACCAATTCCTAGCATTATTAAATCAAATTAAACAGACAACAAAGGAAGATACAGTTATTGTTGCTGGTAGTGTACCTAAGAGTATTCCAAGTGATGCGTATGCTCAAATTGCAGAAATAACTCAAAGCACAGGTGCAAAATTGGTGGTTGATGCTGAAAAAGATTTAGTTAACACAGTGCTAAAATATCAACCATTATTTATTAAACCTAATAAAGATGAATTAGAAGAAATGTTTGATATGACTGTTGAGAGCGACCAAGATGTTGTTAAGTATGGTCGTGAAATCTTAAAAGAAGGTGCACAATCAGTCATTATATCTCTAGGTGGAGATGGTGCAATTTATATAGATAAAACGCGTAGTATAAAAGCTCAAAATCCTAAAGGACAAGTCGTTAATACGGTTGGTTCAGGAGATAGCACTGTTGCTGGTATGGTGGCAGGTCTTGAATCTGGATTATCACTTGAAGATGCATTTCAACAAGCTGTTGCTTCTGGGACAGCAACGGCATTTACTGAAGATTTAGCAACAATAGAAGATATAGAAAAAATTAAATCACAAGTTACTATTACAGTACTTGATGGGGAGTGAAATTAATGAGAATCACAGAATTACTAACAAAAGATACAATTGCTATGGATTTATCAGCGTCTGATAAAAATGGTGTCATTGATGAACTAGTGAATCAATTAGATAAAGCTGGCAAATTAAGTGATATTGCTCAATTTAAAGAAGCAATTCATAATCGTGAATCACAAAGTACAACAGGTATTGGAGAAGGAATTGCAATTCCACACGCAAAAGTAGCAGCAGTAAAATCTCCAGCCATTGCCTTCGGTAAATCTAAAGAAGGTGTTGATTACCAAAGTTTAGATGGTCAGCCTGCACATTTATTCTTCATGATTGCTGCTCCAGAAGGTGGCGCACAAACACACTTAGATGCGCTAGCTAAATTATCTGGTATCTTAATGGATGATAAAGTGAGAGAAAGCTTATTACATGCAAACTCTCCTGAAGAAGTACTTCAAATTATTGATAATGCAGATGATGAAGCAACTAAAGAAGAAGAAAAAGAAGCACAAGAACAAGAAGCAGCTGTCGCTGGTGCAACAAGTGGTTCTACAAGCACAACAGACCCTAATGAACCTTATGTATTAGCAGTAACAGCATGTCCTACAGGTATCGCACATACTTACATGGCTCGCGATGCTTTGAAAAAGCAAGCCGATAAAATGGGCGTTAAAATGAAAGTTGAAACAAATGGTTCAGGCGGTATTAAAAATCATTTAACTCAACAAGACATCGAACGTGCGACAGGTGTTATCGTAGCTGCAGATGTTCATGTTGAAACAGATCGTTTCGACGGTAAAAACGTAGTTGAAGTACCAGTTGCTGATGGTATCAAACGACCAGAAGAACTTATTAATACAGCACTTGATACAAGTCGTAAACCATTTGTAGCACGTGGTGGTAACTCTAAATCTACAGATAGTGAAAGTAATGAGAAACAAAGCTTTGGTAAAGCGTTCTATAAACACTTAATGAACGGTGTATCAAATATGCTACCTTTAGTAATCGCTGGTGGTATCTTGATGGCTATCGTATTCTTATTCGGTGCTAACTCATTTGATCCTAAAAGTTCTGAGCACAACGCTTTTGCAGAACAATTATGGAATATAGGTAATAAGAGTGCCTTTGCCTTAATCATTCCAATCTTATCAGGTTTCATCGCTCGTAGTATTGCAGATAAACCAGGTTTCGCAGCTGGTTTAGTAGGCGGTATGTTAGCCATTTCTGGTGGTTCTGGATTTATCGGTGGTATTATTGCAGGTTTCTTAGCAGGTTACTTAACACAAGGTATTAAATATATTACACGTGGCTTACCACAAGCAGTTGAAGGTTTAAAACCAACGTTAATTTATCCATTATTAAGTGTAACTATCACTGGTTTATTAATGATTTATGCATTTAACCCGCCAGCAGCATGGTTAAATAACTTATTATTAAATGGATTAAATAGCTTATCAGGTTCAAATATTGTATTACTTGGTTTAGTTATCGGTGCAATGATGGCTATCGATATGGGTGGACCATTTAACAAAGCAGCTTATGTATTCGCTACTGCAGCCTTAACAGAAGGTAACGCGGCACCAATAACTGCAGCAATGGTCGGTGGTATGATTCCACCATTAGCAATTGCGACAGCAATGTTAATATTTAAGCGTAAATTCACTAAAGAACAACGTGGCTCAATCGTACCAAACTATGTAATGGGATTATCATTCATCACTGAAGGTGCTATTCCATTCGCGGCAGCGGATCCACTTCGTGTGATTCCATCAATGATGGTAGGTTCAGGTGTCGGTGGTGCAATTGCATTAGCATTAGGTTCAAGAATCAATGCACCACACGGTGGTATCATTGTTATTGCAGCGACTGACTTTAGTCATATCTTACAAACATTAATTGCTTTAATTGTAGGTACACTTGTTTCAGCAATTATGTATGGTTTATTGAAACCAAAAGTAACTAAAAACGAAATTGAAGCTTCAAAAGCTATGGATGAATAGAAATAAAAATCTCTTGCCCTAATAATTGGGCGAGAGATTTTTTAATACTTTAATTTATTCTTCATAACTAGACGAGGAGTCTATATTATCAAGATTGGGACAAGATAATGAATTCATTATGAATTATGTCTTGCTCCATTTTTGTCTTAGTCATAAATTTCAGCGCTAATAAAACATTATCATTTCAAATTGGTATAGAGTCATTAAAATATGTAAAAATGGGTAGACATATGAGAGTATGTCATAGGAAGTAAAGCGTTTTAGTGATAAAGAATTTATGCTTTGTGACTCCCGAGCGCTTTAGTGTAGTCCTCTCTTGACTATTACGCAATATTAGTTTTAAATGATAAGTTGTAACTTTTTAATCAAAAGCGTTACAATCAACTATTTGTAATTAATATATGATAAAATAAAAGTAATACATTTTTTCGGGGGTGTCGCAATGGGAAGGTCTTAACATGTGTTTATATCGTCAAAGCACATTACGAATTAAATTCGTGTTACCCATATGGGACACATTTATTTGGAGGTGAATCCCTAGGAATAGGGAATTAATTGGATACAGTGACCATAATAAATTTAGTAATATTTTTTCTATTAATAGCATTAACAACAGTATTTGTAGGTTCAGAATTTGCATTAGTTAAAGTACGTTCAACGCGTATTGAACAGTTAGCTGAAGAAGGTAATCGTAGCGCTAAAATTGTCAAAAAGATGATTGCAAATCTTGACTATTATTTATCAGCCTGTCAATTAGGTATTACAGTTACTTCATTAGGATTAGGTTGGTTAGGGGAACCAACATTTGAAAAATTGTTGCATCCTCTATTTAACTTATTACAGTTACCTGATGCATTAACTACAACAATCTCATTTGTAATTTCATTCATCGTAGTGACTTATTTACACGTAGTATTAGGTGAATTAGCACCGAAATCTATAGCAATTCAACATACAGAAAAATTAGCCCTAACTTACGCTAGACCATTGTACTATTTCGGTAATATAATGAAACCTTTGATTTGGTTAATGAATGGTTCAGCACGTGTGATAATTAGAATGTTGGGTGTTGATCCAGACGCTCAAACTGATGCTATGTCAGAAGAGGAAATTAAGATCATTATTAACAACAGTTATAATGGTGGTGAAATCAACCAAACAGAATTAAACTATATGCAAAATATCTTTTCATTTGATGAGAGACATGCAAAAGATATCATGGTACCACGTACTCAGATGGTGACTTTAAATGAACCATTCAATGTTGACGAATTATTAGAGACGATTAAAGAACATCAATTTACACGTTACCCAATTACTGAGGATGGAGACAAAGACCATATTAAAGGTTTCATCAACGTTAAAGAATTCTTAACAGAGTATGCTTCTGGGAAACCTATCAAAATCAATAATTATATCCATGAATTACCAATGATTTCAGAAACAACTCGCATTAGTGATGCGTTAGTTAGAATGCAACGTGAACACGTACATATCAGTTTAATTATTGATGAGTACGGTGGCACAGCTGGTATTTTAACAATGGAAGATATTCTTGAAGAAATTGTCGGTGAAATACGTGATGAGTTTGATGATGATGAAGTAAATGACATCGTTAAACTTGGTGAAGATACGTATCAGATTAATGGACGTGTCCTTCTTGATGACCTCAATGAAAAATTCAACATTGAATTTAAAGATTCAGAAGACATTGATACAATAGGTGGTTGGCTCCAAGCCCACAACACTAACTTACAAGTTGAAGATCATATCGATACACAATATGATCGTTGGATTGTGTCTGAAATGGATAATCATCAACTAGTTTGGGTTGTACTTAAATATGAGTTCATCGATAATAGACCAACATTCGGTGAAGACGAAGATGAAAGTGAAGATAAAAAAGATAATAGCGATGAAAGTCGTGAATAATTTAAAGAGTATTGGATGAATTAATACTATACAAAGCTATATCGCAAATTTGCATAAACTGACTGAGCTGAGAAGGCGCTCTAAATGAAGCGTTTCTCAGTTCTTTTTAACTTTGAGGGCTGGGACAACGAATTCAAAAGAATTCTGTCCCAGTCCTTTTAATTGTTCAATACACTCTATTAGAGTTATCCTAATTATTACTAGATTGAAAATTATCAAGAACGTTAGGAGAAGATATTATGGTAAATGACACACAAATTTTAAACAATGGTTATCCGATGCCGAGATTTGGCTTAGGTGTCTATAAGGTTACAGATGAAGAAATGGAAACAGCGATTCAAGCTGCATTAGATGATGGTTATCGTGCATTTGATACAGCGTATTTTTATAATAATGAAGCAGCACTCGGTAAAGCACTAAAAAATAGTGGAGTGCCTCGAGAAGACTTGTTTATTACAACTAAACTATGGAACGACCATCAAGGTTATGATAGTACACTTGAGTATTTTAATCGCTCATTAAATAATTTAGGTTTAGAATATATCGATTTATATTTAATTCACTGGCCTTGCGAAAAAAATGAACTTTATATTGAAACATATAAGGCATTAGAAAAATTATATGAAGAAGGTAAAATAAAAGCAATTGGAGTATGTAACTTCAAAGTGCATCACTTAGAAAAATTAATGCGTGAAACTAATATTGTACCTCAAGTTAATCAAATTGAAGTGCACCCTTACTTTAATCAACAAGAAGTCCAAGATTTCTGCGATAAGCATGATATAGTAGTTACTGCATGGATGCCATTAATGAGAAACAGAGGATTGTTAGACGATCCTACTATAACAAAACTAGCAAAAGCGTATGATAAAACACCAGCGCAAATCGTATTACGTTGGCACGTGGCACATAATCGTGTTGTCATTCCAAAATCTAAAACACCATCACGTATAAGAGAAAATCATGATATATTTGATTTCAATCTTGAACTAACAGAAATAGCTGAAATAGATAGTTTAAATCGCAATGCGCGTCAAGGTAAAGATCCTGATGAAGTGAGTATAGGTGATTTGAAATAAATTGGTTTCTATTAAATGGAATCAGACATTGAAAATTATAGAATGATTGTATATTTTTTATTTAATTTTTATTAATTATTTGTTAATTGCATAGTTTTTAGTAGAATAGTTATTTATTTTATTGATAAAATAGTACTAAGAATGATGAAAAGGATGTAATTTAATGAAAATCAGAGTCATTGTGCCTTGTTTTAACGAAGGTGAAGTCGTAACAAAAACTTACGACAAATTGACTGAAATTTTGATGAAAGATAGCTTGGACAAAGGGTATGATTATGACCTTTTATTTGTCGACGATGGTAGTAAAGATAACACAATCGACCATGTTCAACATTTAGCAAGCTTAGATCAACATGTTAAATATATTTCTTTCAGCCGAAATTTTGGTAAAGAATCAGCAATGATAGCTGGTTTTCAACATAGTGTGAAATGTGATGCTGTGGTGATGGTAGATGGAGATTTACAACATCCACCAGAATTCATTCCACAAATGATAGAAGGATTCCAAGAGGGGTATGACCAAGTTATTGCTAAGCGAGATCGAACAGGAGAGAACTTAGCCCGTAAGTCAATGACAAAGTTATATTATAAATTGATAAATAGCTTTGTCGAAGACATTGAATTCATAGATGGTGTCGGTGACTTTAGATTATTGAGTCAACGCGCAGTTAAAGCAATGGCTTCTCTTAAAGAATATAACCGCTTTTCAAAAGGTTTATTTGAATGGATTGGTTACAATACTAAAATCTTTACATATCAAAATGTAGAACGAGAAGCGGGTCATTCTAAATGGACATTCACTAAATTATTAAATTATGGTATTGATGGGCTAATTTCATTTAATAATAAACCTTTACGTGCGATGATTTATCTCGGAATGACGATATTCAGTTTAAGTATCGTTTATATCTTGTATCTGCTGATAGGTATAATGGTCAATGGCATTAATAATCCTGGTTATTTTACAACGATAGCTGCGGTATTACTTATTGGCGGAATTCAATTGATTTCTATTGGTGTAGTAGGTGAATATATTGGACGGATTTACTATGAAGTTAAGCAACGACCTAAATATATTGTGCAAGCATCAAATTTAAAAGAACCAACGCACGATCTAAAAGTAGTAGAGCAAGAGAAAGAAAAAGTACATTTATAAAAATCAAAATAAACGCTTGAAGTTCTAAATGATGAAACTTCAAGCGTTTAATTATTTTCTATATGATGTTTTAAATTAGTATTTTTAAGTTGCCATGTTAGATAGATACCTAAAAGAATATAAATGATTAAGAAGATATACCAGAATGGCGTCAAAATAGTTAATAATACAATCGAAATTATAATAAGCATATAGCCTATAGTAATTGGAAATTTAAGCTTTTTTATAAATTTAAAAATTCCAAGTTCTCCTCTAGAGAAAGTACCTAAAAATATCGCACTAGCACCTATTAAGAATATTGTTGGCGCTAAGTATGGAACAGACATGTAAATTGATTGATCACTTGATCCATAGGTAATAAATAATGAGCAACTTATTATGATAGAAAATATCAAGGCAATCGATTTATACTCGTAAATAACAAGTGTATAGTGTTGATGATTCAAGTAATATTGAAGTCCCAACCAACATATAAAAAAAGCGATTGAGCATAACGTTATAAAATTAAATTTGTCGATGACGATAGCATTAATTAAAGCGTTAATCGTTATTGCTATTAATACGGAGCTAAATTTAAGCTGTTTGAATTGGTGCTTATATAAGTCAAAGCCGAGTACACCAAGCACTACGGCGATATTAATTAATACATATATAATCATGCTGTACTCCTATCTAACATAGTTCATTAGAACATTATACCAATTAAAACAAACTTAATCATTTCAAAACACTTAAAAAATATTTTTCATTTATAAAGTAATTATTAAACACCTTTTTTGTTACTCCACAGTAACGTATGCAACTGTGGTAAAACATAAACTTGGTTCATATCATTACTGGCCATCACTCTATCAACCAATGCTTCATATCGACTCAAAAGTTTCTCTGTATGATTGTCAACATCATCATCTAGGTAGGGATTACCGACTTGTAAGTAAAAAGGAATGTTTGGGTAGCGATGATGTATCATTTTAGCGAATTCGTAATCATCATCATCAAAAATAACAACCTTTAAATTAAGTGTTGATTCAATGCATTGTTCGATTACACTATCTAATATGTCAATGTTAGGTTTCATGTTAGAGCTTGGTGGTTTAGGACTTATAGTTAAATCGTTAATTTGTCTCATCCATGGTTGGAATTTACTTCCTTGAGTCTCTAAAGCAGTGTATATCTGTTTTTCTTCAAATAAATCCACTAAATCTTGTATACCTTTAATTAGTGCTGGGTTACCTCCAGATATCGTAACGTGATCAAAACGTTCACCGCCGATTTTTTTCAGTTGATTATATATTTCTTCAGCTGTCATTAACTGAATGTCTTCTTTAGCACTTCCATCCCAAGTGAAAGCAGAGTCACACCAACTACAACGATAATCACAACCTGCAGTTCTAACAAACATCGTTTTGCGACCTATAACACGTCCTTCACCTTGAATCGTAGGTCCAAAAATTTCGAGTACTGGAATTTTAGCAGCCATTATTTATACTCCTTTGGGCGATATACGACATAACTAGTCGGCGTTTCACGTAGATAAACTTGAACACATTGAGGTTGATTATCACAGTTTTGTAGATGAGTTTGGACCATTTTATATATTGTTTGAGCTACAACTTCAGTTGAAGGACTCTTATCTTTAAATTGAGGTAAATCATTTAATAAGTAGTGATCGAATTGGTCGTGGATTAGTTTTTTCAAATCACTAAAATTGATTAAGAAACCATTATGATCGAGTTTATCCCCTGCAATTGTTAAATTAACAAAGTAAGTATGCCCGTGTGTTCTCATACATTTACCGGCATCTTCACTTGGAATGTAATGCGCGGCTGAAAAATTAAAATCTTTATTAAGTTCAAAACTATAGGGGTGGGCAACTGACGGATAGAGTTGTTGAATCATTTTAATTCGCTCCTTTTGCTTCTAAATAATGTTGTAGACCACGTTGTCTTAATTGACATGCTGGACATTCTCCACAACCATCACCAATAACACCGTTATAGCATGTAAGTGTATTGTGTCGAATATAATCTAGAACACCTAATTCGTCACTAAGTTCCCATGTCTGTGCTTTGTCTAACCACATTAAAGGGGTATGAATAACAAAGTCTTTATCCATAGATAAACTAAGCGTTACATTCATTGATTTAATAAAGCTATCACGACAGTCTGGATAACCTGAAAAGTCCGTTTCACAAACCCCGGTAATAATATGTTTAGCATTGCGTTGATAAGCTAATGCACCAGCAAATGATAAGAATAATAAATTACGTGCTGGTACAAACGTATTTGGAATACCGTCTTCACCAGTTTCAATGTCCATATCGTGTTGTGTTAAGGCGTTTGGAGTTAATTGTGATAATAGTGACATATCTAAAATATGATGTTTTAAATTTTGCTCTTTTGCGATGCGTGTAGCAACTTCAATTTCTGCATCATGTCGTTGACCGTAATTAAATGTTACCAATTCAACATCTTTAAAATGTTTTTTAGCGTAAAATAAACACGTTGTGCTATCTTGCCCCCCGCTAAATACTACAATGGCTTTGTCCTTGTTTAAATTTTGATTTGTCATGAATATTCTCCTTTTTTGAAAAGATTAGATCATACTTTATGCCGTCTCTAACCTAGCCATGAGAACATAAAAAAAGTCTATCTCTATAAAAAAGATAGACTTAGAAACATTTCAACTAGTTATACAAAAGTAATGTTACTTTCAAACTAAATATTTCGATTATTGTCTAGTTTTTTATAGAGGGTTTCAGCTAGGAACCTCTTTTGAGTTTTTAGTACGCTAGTTAGCGTAATATATTCACTTCTTAAAATCAAGCTATATTTTAAAGCAATATAAATAGTAAACCCTTACATTTTCAAAAAAATATTAATTATAATAAAGTTATAGATGAAGTTATTTAACATAGAGTTGGAGCGACATAAATGATTATAGTTATAGATAATAAAGATTCATTTACATATAATTTAATAGATTATTTTAAGACAGAAACTGATAAAGAGATAGTTGTATACGAGGTGGATGACGTTTCCGTTGATCTATTAAGGTCATCTAACGTAGAGGCAATTGTCATTTCGCCAGGTCCAGGTAAACCTAGTGACTATCCAATTTTAACTGAAATTATGAATCTATTTGAGAGTAAAATTCCTATATTAGGTGTCTGTTTAGGTTTCCAATTTATTTATGAATATTATGGAGGTACGATTATTCATGGATTAAAGCCGGTTCACGGTCATACCACAACGTTAACTCATAGAGGAACTGGACTATTTAAAGGACTACCTCAATCGTTTGAAGTAATGAGATATCATTCACTCGTTGCAGATAAAAATCATATTCCTACCATTTTAAATATGACAGCTTATAACGAAGAGGGGATTATAATGGCTTTTGAACATAATAAATATCCTATTTATGGCGTTCAGTATCATCCTGAATCTATTTTAAGTGAATATGGGCATGAACAGATACGACTATTTTTAGAAAAAGTGGGGATAGACTATGAACATCGCATTTAATTATCGATACTATACGACACCTGACCATTTTGAAACAGTAGCATTGAATTTTGACACGTATGCCTCTAAAAAGGTGGCTTACACTTTGAATGACATCGGTGCAGTAGTTCGCTTTGCTCAAGATGAACAATCAAACGGGCGTTACGTAGCGCTATATCTTACATATGAAGCGGCAAAATTTTTTAATCAAGAAATGGCTACGCACGAATTGAATAATAATCAAGTCATAGCTCTTGCATATAGTTTCAATCCTAATATGGCTAAACATCCGTCTAACAATCTTTCGCAAAGCTACAAACCTAAACATCAGTTTCGCTTTTTGGAAAGTGATGCAGAAATGCAAGATAAGATCAAACAAGTTCAAGACGCAATCACTGATGGAGAAACGTATCAAGTGAACTATACAACACGTTTAGTTAGTGATATCCATTACCCTATCTCTGATTTATATTATTATTTAACTCAGACAAATAATGGTGGTTATACTGCATTATTAGATGTAGAAGAGATTAAAGTTGCCTCAATTTCTCCTGAATTATTCTTTCAAAAAGGAGCATTCAATAACCAAGAAAATGTAGTCGTAAGTAAACCGATGAAAGGGACAATGCCACGTAGTATTAATAAAGATGAAGATTTGATGAATTATGACATATTGAAGAACTCTCTTAAAGATCGTGCTGAAAATGTAATGATTGTTGATTTATTGCGTAATGATATTTCTAGAATTTCTAAGCCAGGAACTATACACGTTAATAAGCCATTCTTTATAGAAAGTTATAAGACTGTTTATCAAATGACGAGTATGGTCTCGGGTCGATTAGAAGCCGAAACGAGTTTGACTGATATTTTAAAAGCGCTGTTTCCATGTGGTTCCATTACGGGCGCACCGAAACTTAATACGATGTCATACATTAAAGCGCTTGAGCCTAATCCTAGATATATTTATTGTGGCACAATTGGATTATTATCTCCGGATAATAAAATGATATTTAATATTCCAATTCGAACGCTTGAGTATCGAAATGAGAAAGTTCATTACGGTGTGGGTGCAGGTATTACAATTGATTCTATACCTGAAAAGGAAGTACAAGAGTTTCGAGATAAAACAAAGATATTGGAGATGTTATAAATGAACTTGTTTGAAACGATGCGTCTGGAAAATGGTGAAATTCCAAGACTTCAATATCATATTAATCGAATACAACAATCATGTGGACGTTTGGGTTATGCCTTTTCAAAGGAGAACTGGTTACATCTTGTAAAAGAGATTATAAAAAATCATCAACAGGGCACGTTCCGACTTAAAATAGAAATAGATAAAACTGGCGATATGAATTATGTAATTAAACCTTTATCTCAAAAGTCGCTGTTTACGGCTAAATTTCAGCAAGTTCAAACGCACTATAACGAACGATATATTATTAACAAAACCACAGAACGCCAGCATTTAGCACACAATCATGAAACAGATTTAATATTATTATATGATGAAAAAGGTAAAATTCTGGAATTTGATATTGGTAATATCATGATAGAGGAAGAAGGTACATACTATACGCCGAGTTATGACAACGACTTTTTATTAGGATGCATGCGTCAATCTCTTATAGATGAAGGAAAACTTTCAATCAAAAATTATACTAAAACAGAACTCAGCGAGAAATTAAATAATCAGCAGGTACGTATCTATTTACTAAATAGTTTACGAGAGGTTGCCGATGTGTCTATTTATCTATAAAATAATATTGGAAGTATATGCGTATTTATTGATAAAAACGAACTAACGGAGTGAATTATGGCAATATTATGGGTTGTAATTATTGTGATTTTAAATGTGATAAGTAAATATTTAGCAGATCGATATTTAAATAATAATGCACTCATTAAGGCACGAATTGTGGCAACCGTTACCGTTTTAATTCAATGTGTATTCATTTATTTTTTAATAAAATCAATCATTCCTTATGCGGTTGATTTTCTAAATATATTTTATCATCATTAAATATAATTATTTTGAGGTGGAGTTATGAAGATTTATAGTCAGGGAGATCAAGCAATTGTAATTGCGGTTGAAAAAGATGTATCTAAAAATGTAACAACTGAGTTAATCGCAGTGTGTAATCATTTATTAAAGAAAGATTTACCATTTATAACTGAAATTGTTCCTACTGAATCAGATATGATGATTTGCTATGATGCTCGAGATATGATTAAACATCATAATATTACTTCACCTTTTCAATATATGAAGGCTTCAGTAACATCTATACAAGAAGAAATAAAACAATTAGAAATGAACAAAGATGAGAGCACGACCTATGAAATTCCTATTATTTATGGTGATGAATTTGGTCCCGATTTACAGGACTTGCTAGAGTATTACAAATTAACAAAAGATGAATTTATTCAATTACATTCTGATAAGGCTTACTTTGTCTCTATGATGGGCTATGCTCCTGGCTTTCCATATTTAACTGGAATGAATGAAGCATTGTATGTTAATCATACAAGTAATAAGAAGAAACTTGTTACTGCAGGTTCAGTTATTATTGAAGGAAAAAAATGCGGGATTGTAACAACTGATACATATAATGATTGGTTAGTGATAGGGTACACGCCTATGACGTTGTTTACTCCTGAAAAAGAAGATTTTACACTGCTAAAATTAGGAGATAATGTCACTTTCAAACCAGAAAAACGCAAAGATATTGAATTAGGAGAATTTAAACCATGTCAATCATAATAGAAAAAGCTGGATTGTTTAGTAGCTTTCAAGATTTCGGGCGTCATGGATATGAATATGCAGGTGTTATTCCGTGTGGAGCTTTAGATACACTAGGTCATGAAATAGCAAATCGTCTTGTCGCTAATGACAAGAATGAAGCAACACTTGAAATGACACATATAATGGCTAAAATTCGATTCACTGAACCTACTTTAATTGCATTAACAGGTCAAAATTTTGAAGCTTATACACAAAACATGCGAGTAAAACCTTATAAACTATACCTTTTAGGTAAAGATGATGTGTTATCTTTTAAAGAAACAAATAAAACGTCACGTGTATATCTTGCTATAGGTGGAGGATTTAAATTAGACAATTGGCTAGGTTCGGATTCTACAGATTTAAATGTTCACATTGGTGGCTATCACGGGCGTAAACTTGAAAATGGCGATGAAGTTGAAATGAAAAGAGAATATACTGAACGTCATCATAAGCTGTTTGAAAATCTAAAAGAAAAGCGTACTACTGATTGGGGTATTGATGGTTATGCATTGTCGTTCAACTATATCTCTGACGTGTTTCATGTTATCGCTAATAAAGGTACTGAAGACTTTGATAAGGAAACGCAATCCCATTTTATTAAAGGCGAATATAAAGTAACTAATAAATCGAATCGTGTTGGTATGTTATTAGATGGTGAGAAGATAAAAGCATATTATGATGATATGCCTGCACATCAATCTGTTAAAAGAGGAACGATTCAAGTTAAACGAGATGGTACACCGATTATCTTATTAAACGATCATTATACAATAGGAAGTTACCCTCAAATTGGAACGATTGCGAGTTATCATTTGACTAAACTTGCACAGAAACCACAAGGTTCACGTTTGAAATTCCAATTTATTGATATTGAAACTGCTGAAAAAAATGTTGTGAAATTTAGCAATTGGATGAATCAACTGTTTCACGGCATTGAATTCAGAATGCAATTAGAAATGATGAAATAACTGTTAATAATTAATTGAATGTACGATTTATTTATACGGATTTTTAATAGATTGAGTAGGTCTATAGTCTGATTAAAAATATCATATAAGAAGCTATAATAAATAAATCAGTGCGTCATCATTATACTTGTATATATTTGTGACAAACTATTGAGATGTCGATATATAAAGATGTTTTTTCTTGATAAATGAGTAAAAATACTATATATTTATATATTGAACTACGGGCAATATTACAATAATATTACAAAGTTCATAATTTGTTAATACTTTATTAATAATTAAATAGAATAGCATCCAACATTGTATACATAAGGCATTACTAACGTATAGTTCGTCATTGGGATAAAAATGTAAGAGTGAATTATCGTTTGTATTTAATGTATGTGTATGACATATTCTTAATAAATTAAAATAGCGAAATTTAAAAATTAGTAAGTAATTGCATAACGGTCATATTTGAGTAAGTGTTTAAGTCTTCGGTTAAGTCTTTAACATTTCTTCAAAGTTGAATAACTATAAACGGAGGAAACATACATGAGTTTACACAAAAAGAAAATAAGTCTTTTTGCGTTTTTCTTACTGACTGTTTTTACAGTGACATTGAAGACGTATTTTTCATATTATGTTGATTTTTCTTTGGGTGTTAAAGGACTAGTTCAAAACTTAATACTATTGATGAATCCATATAGTTTAATCGCGCTTATTTTAAGTGTGTTCTTATTCTTTAAAGGAAAAAAAGCATATTGGTTCATCTTTATTGGAGGATTTTTACTATCATTCTTGCTATATGCAAATGTAGTTTATTTTAGATTCTTCTCGGACTTTTTAACATTTAGTACACTTAACCAAGCGGGGAATGTTGAGTCTATGGGTGGTGCTGTTGGGGCATCATTTAAATGGTATGACTTTGTTTACTTTATAGATACTATTATTTATCTATTCATCCTTATTTTTAGAGGAAGTTGGTTAGATAAGCGTGTCTTCAGTAAAAAGTTTGTACCGGTTGTAATGGCTGCTTCAGTAGCATTATTCTTCTTGAATTTAGCTTTTGCTGAAACAGATCGTCCTGAGTTATTAACACGTACGTTTGATCATAAATATTTAGTGAAGTATTTAGGTCCATATAACTTTACAGTTTATGATGGCGTTAAAACGATCCAGAATAACCAACAAAAAGCATTGGCTTCTGAAGATGACCTAACTAAAGTATTGAATTACACGAAACAAAAAAATACAACGCCAAATTCAGAGTATTTTGGTGTTGCTAAGAAGAAAAATATTATTAAAATACATCTAGAAAGTTTCCAAACATTTTTAATCAATAAAAAGGTTAATGGTAAAGAAGTAACACCGTTCTTAAATAAATTATCTACAGGTAACGAAGATTTTAGATACTATCCAAACTTCTTCCATCAAACTGGTCAAGGTAAAACATCAGACGCTGAGTTCACAATGGATAACAGCCTTTATGGTTTACCACAAGGTTCTGCATATTCATTAAAAGGTGATAATACTTACCAATCATTACCTGCTATTTTAGATCAAAAGCAAGGTTATACTTCTGATGTTATGCACGGTGACTACAAAACATTCTGGAACCGTGACCAAGTTTATAAACATTTTGGTATTGATAAGTTCTACGATGCAACATATTATGATATGTCTGACGATAATATTGTTAACTTAGGTTTAAAAGATAAACCGTTCTTTAAAGAGTCAGCAGAATATCAATCTAAAATGAAAGGTCCATTCTATTCACACTTAATTACATTAACAAACCACTATCCATTCACATTGAGTGAGGAAGATGCAGATATTGATAAACCTAATACAGGTGATTCAACTGTTGATGGTTACATTCAAACAGCGCATTATTTAGACCAAGCACTTGAAGAGTACGTAACAGATCTTAAGAAGAAAGGTTTATACGACGATTCAGTTATTATGATTTATGGTGACCATTATGGTATTTCAGAGAACCATAATAATGCGATGGAAAAATTATTAGGTGAAAAGATTACGCCAGCGAAATTTATGGACTTAAACCGTACAGGTTTCTGGCTAAAAATTCCTGGTAAAGAAGGTACAGTAGATAAGACTTATGCTGGTCAAATGGATGTTATGCCTACTATATTACATTTAGTAGGAATTGACTCTAAAAACTTCTTAATGTTTGGTACTGACATGTTATCTAAAGATCATAATGATGTAATTCCATTCCGTAATGGTGATTTCATTACGAAAGATTACAAATATGTAAACGGTAAAGCTTATTCTAATAAAACTAATGAACTATTAGAAACGGAACCTAAAGATTTAGATAAGAATAAGAAACAGGTTGAGAAAGATTTAGAAATGAGTGACAATGTCTTAAATGGTGACTTGTTCAGATTCTATAAAAATCCTGATTTCAAAAAAATTGACCCATCTAAATATGAATACAAAACTGGTCCTAAAGGGAACCAAAAATAATCAAGTAAAGTCTATAATATAAAATTTCTAGACTAATGAAAAAAGACAATTTCTATTGAAATAAATAGAAATTGTCTTTTTTAATATGATTTTGATTATGTGCAACATGTTGAGTTGCAATATATAGTTGATGCTATAGATACATGTCTTAAATGATGTTGTCATTTAAATAATTGCTGATTAATAGTTAATTTAAATATCTGTGATAATTGCAAGTTTTATCCAAGCGCTACATCTAAAATCATCATAATTGTAAAGCCTAACATTAGACTTAGTGTTGCTAAATCCGTGTTGTTACCAGATTGTGAGTCAGGTATAAGTTCTTCAACAACAACAAATATCATAGCGCCAGCTGCAAAAGCTAATGCATAAGGTAAAACAGGTGTAATAACTAAAATCAATGCAGCGCCAATAGTAGCAAAGATAGGTTCTACAATCGCAGAAGCTTGCCCGTAATTAAACGCTTTCCAACGAGATGCGCCTGCCGCTCTAATAGGCATAGATAATGCTGCACCTTCCGGAATGTTTTGTATTCCTATACCAATTGCTAACCCTAAAGCACCTAGAAATGTAGCTTGACTATTTCCAGTTGCTATACCACCAAAAGCAACACCAATCGATAGTCCTTCTGGAATATTATGTAACGTAATAGCTAGTACTAATAGTGTATTCTTACTTAAAGAAGTCTTAACACCTTCGCGGTACTGACTCTTATCGCCAATTCTTTGATGTAAATGAGGAATAACTGAATCGAGGACACGTATGAAGATACCACCAAATAAAAAGCCAATTGCAGCAGGTAACCAAGCAGGTAAACTACCATCTTTACCATATTCAATAGAGGGTTGTAATAAAGACCAAAAGCTGGCAGCTATCATAATGCCCGCAGCAAATCCTTGCATAGATGTTAGAATTCGTTCATTTACGGATTTAAATATAAATACAGAAGCAGCACCTAATGCTGTGAGTAGCCAAGTAATAATACCTGCTACAAGCGCCTGTAAATAAGGCGATAAATTTTCGAAAAAGTCAATCATAACTCTTGTCTCCTTGTATCATTTAAGCCTAAAAAGGTGTATAATATATAGAACTGATTTAAGCTTATCAAAAATATTTAAAAAATTCGATATTTCGATTTTGAAAAGGAAGTAGATGCATGGAAGCGTATAAAATAGAGCACTTAAAAAAATCATATGCGGATAAAATCATTTTCGATGATTTAAACCTATCTATTTCTGAACATGAGAGAATAGGATTGGTTGGAATAAATGGTACTGGTAAAAGTACTCTACTTAAAGTTATCGGAAATATAGATGATGATTATACAGCTGATATTACGCATCCTAATCAATATCGTATACGGTATTCTTCTCAAAAGCAGGATCTAGATGGAGATATGACTGTTTTTCAAGCTGTACTTAGCTCAGACACAACGACTCTTCAAATTATAAAAGCTTACGAAGAAGCAGTTAATGCTTATACACAACAACAAGATGACGCGCATTTTCAAAAGATGATGGAAGCACAAGAGGCTATGGACCAAAATAGTGCATGGGATTATAATGCAGAAATTAAAACCATATTATCTAAACTAGGTATTAATGACACGACCAAAAAGGTGAACGAACTGTCAGGTGGTCAGCAAAAACGCGTAGTGCTTGCTAAAACGCTTATTGAACAACCTGATCTATTATTATTAGACGAACCTACAAACCACCTAGACTTTGAATCTATAACATGGCTAATCAATTATGTGAAGCAGTATCCTCATACCGTATTGTTTGTAACCCATGATCGTTACTTTTTAAATGAAATTGCGAGTAGAATCATTGAATTAGATAGAGGTAAATTAAAATCTTATCCAGGTAATTATGAAGATTACATAGCAATGCGAGCAGAAAATGAAATTATTGAACAAAAACAACAAGAAAAGCAAAAGGCTTTATATAAACAAGAATTAGCTTGGATGAGAGCTGGCGCTAAGGCAAGAACGACAAAGCAACAAGCGCGTATCAATCGTTTTAATGATTTAGAATCGGAAGTACAAGCTCAACACGTTCAAGATAAAGGGCAACTGAATCTAGCGTATTCAAGATTAGGCAAACAAGTGTATGAGTTAGAACAACTTTCAAAACAAATTAACGGCAGAACATTATTTGAAGATATTACTGAAATTATTCAAAGTGGGCAACGTATTGGTATTGTTGGGCCAAATGGAGCTGGAAAGACCACGTTATTAAATATTTTAAGCGGAGAAGACAACAATTATACAGGCACACTTAAAATTGGCCAAACTGTAAAAGTAGCATACTTTAAACAAACAGAAGAAACGTTAGATAGAGATATACGTATGATTGATTACCTACGAGAAGAGAGTGAAGTGGCTAAAGAGAAGGATGGAACTTCAATTTCTGTAACTCAATTACTAGAACGTTTCTTGTTCCCAAGCTCAACACATGGTAAGAAGATATACAAATTATCAGGCGGAGAGCAAAAACGCTTATATTTATTAAGATTACTCGTGCATCAACCTAATGTACTGTTGCTAGATGAACCGACAAATGACTTAGATACAGAAACATTAACTATTTTAGAAGACTATATTAGTAGTTTTGGTGGTTCAGTTATAACTGTTAGTCACGATCGCTATTTTTTAAATAAAGTCGCTCAAGAGTACTGGTATATTCATGACGGAAAGATGGAACGTATTGTAGGGGCCTTTGAAGATTATGAGTCTTATAAGAAAGAGCAGGATAAATTAGCTTCTCTAGAGAAACAAGCACAACAACCAAAACAAAAAACAACGGTGCGAAAAAAATCAGGGTTGTCTTATAAAGAAAAACGAGAATATGAAACTTTGATGGAACGTATTGAACAAACTGAAACACGCTTAGAAGAAATAGATGAAGAGATGATTGAGGCCAGTGCTGATTATGCCAAAATCAAAGAATTAAATGAAGAGAAAGAACATTTAGAGCTAACATATGAAACTGACATCACGAGATGGAGTGAATTAGAAGAACTAAAAGAGCAATAAGGGGAATGTAAAGTATGGAAGCAACATTATCGCATTATTTTGGGTATGACAATTTCAGACCTGGTCAAAAAGAAATCATAACTAAAATAATGGATCATCATAATGTTTTAGGTGTATTACCTACAGGTGGTGGTAAATCAATTTGCTACCAAGTGCCTGGATTAATGTTAGGTGGAACTACAATTGTAATTAGTCCACTAATATCTTTAATGAAAGACCAAGTTGATCAACTTAAAGCAATGGGGATTAAAGCAGCATTCTTAAATAGTAGTTTAACTAAGAAGCAACAAAAAGAAATCGAAGATGATTTAATGAAAGGTCATATTCAGTTTTTATATGTTGCGCCAGAACGTTTCGATAATCAATATTTTTTAAGTTTATTAAGTCGAATTGATATTCATCTTATCGCATTTGATGAGGCACATTGTATTTCTAAGTGGGGGCATGACTTTAGACCTAGCTATCAAAGTGTAATTAAGAAAGTATTCACATTACCACAAAACTTTACAATCGTTGCACTAACAGCAACAGCTACTGCAGAAGTACAACAAGATATTATGGAAAAGTTAAACATCGATAGACGAGATGAAGTAAAAACAAGTACGAAACGTCGGAATCTTATTTTTAAAGTGAATCCTACCTATCAACGTCAGAAATTTGTTGTAGATTATGTGCAGAAACATAAAGAACAAGCAGGAATTATCTATTGCTCTACACGTAAACAAGTTGAGGAGTTACAAGAAGCATTAGATGTTATCAATGTTTCTTCGGCAATTTATCATGCTGGTTTAACAAATAAAGAACGTGAGACTGCTCAAAACGAATTTGTATATGATAAAGTGAAGGTTGTTATAGCGACAAATGCTTTTGGTATGGGGATAGATAAATCAAATGTTAGATACGTTATACACTATAATATGCCAGGTGATTTAGAATCATATTATCAAGAGGCAGGACGTGCAGGTCGTGATGGATTAGAAAGTGAATGCATTCTTTTATTTAGTGAACGTGATAAAGGATTGCATGAATATTTTATTACAGTTTCACAGGCTGATGAAGATTATAAAGATAAAATGGGTGAGAAACTCACTAAAATGATTCAATACACGAAAACGAAAAAATGCCTTGAAGCGACTGTAGTACATTATTTTGAACCTAACGAAAAATTAGAAGAGTGCGGGCAATGTAGTAGCTGCATTCAACAAAATAAAACATATGATATGACGCAAGAAGCTAAAATGATCATTAGTTGTATCGCACGCATGCGTCAAAAAGAAAGCTATAGCGTAATCATTCAAGTCTTGCGTGGAGAAACAAGTGATTATATTAAATATAATGATTATGATAAGTTGACGACACATGGTTTGATGAAAGATTATACCACTTCAGAATTAAGTCATTTAATTGATGAATTGCGCTTCAAAGGGTTTTTAAACGAAAATGATGAAATCTTAATATGTGATGAAAGTGTTAAAAAGTTACTTAACAATAAAGAGAAAGTATTTACGACACCATTTAAACAAAAATCCAAAGAAAAAGTCTATATCAATACAGTTGAAGGTGTAGATCGAGCATTATACAGTGAATTAGTTGAAGTTCGACGAAAATTAAGTGAGAAACTGGATATTGCACCGGTTAGTATTTTTTCGGATTACACATTAGAAGAGTTTGCTAAACGCAAGCCAGAATCGAAACAAGAAATGATATCAATAGATGGTGTTGGTAGCTATAAATTGAAACATTATTGTCCGAAATTCTTAGAAATTATACATTCATATAAAGCGAGTATATAAAGTGAAAGGTAAGGTTGTTACTATTTCTGTAGCGAACCTTACCTTTATTTTATTGCCACATTTTTTAATTTTAAATGTAATTTCTATATTTCGATTAATTTAATATGAATTCATAATTAAACATGTTTAAATAGGGAATAAGAATGCAAACTATTTGAATAAGTAGAGCAAATGAAGGTGACTAAATGATTGAATTTAAAAACGTAACAAAACGTTATGGGAATAATGTGGCAGTTGATGATGTAAGTTTCAAAATAAATGAGGGTGAGTTTTTTGTAATCATAGGTCCATCAGGGTGTGGTAAAACAACTACTTTGAAAATGATTAATAGACTTATTCCGTTAAGTGAAGGCTATATTTATTTTAAAGATAAACCAATAAGTGATTATCCTGTTTATGAAATGAGATGGGATATTGGATATGTGTTGCAACAAATCGCACTTTTCCCTCATATGACCATTAAAGAGAATATTGCACAGGTTCCACAGATGAAAAAATGGAAAGATAAAGATATAGATCAACGTGTTGACGAATTACTTGAAATGGTTGGTTTAGAACCTGAAAAATATCGAGATCGTAAACCAGATGAATTATCAGGTGGTCAAAGACAGAGGGTTGGTGTAGTAAGAGCATTAGCTGTAGATCCACCAGTTATATTGATGGATGAACCTTTTAGTGCACTGGATCCAATCAGTCGCGAAAAACTACAAGATGATTTAATAGAATTACAAACTAAAATCAAAAAGACAATTGTATTTGTAACGCATGATATTCAAGAAGCAATGAAGCTAGGTGATCGAATATGTTTACTTAACAATGGACATGTTGAACAAATAGATACACCACAAGCATTCCGTAATCAACCTAAAAATAAATTTGTAGAAGAGTTTATGGGCAGCCATTTAGAACAAGATAAAGAAAGCTTACAGTTGAAAGATCTTAATATTACTTCACCACTCACAGAAAAAGAAACACAACATGATTATCCGGAAATCAATAGTGATGTGCAATTACGTTCAGTTTATTCTACATTAGCCCAACATGAAGCGGTTATTGTTAATGATGTATCAACCTCTACGCAATCACTCTTAAAACGTGAAGATATCTTTAAATATTTATCTGAGATAGACCATGATAAGGAGGTTAAAGTATGAGCGAACTATTTAGCACACTCAATGATCGTAAAGGCGAAGTACTTACGACCATCTTGGAACATATCCAAATTTCATTTATTGCACTGCTAATCGCAATTTTAATCGCCGTGCCATTAGGGATTGCTTTAACAAAGACGAAGCGGTTATCTGAAGTCGTTATGAACATAGCTGCTATATTACAAACCATTCCGTCATTGGCATTATTAGGGTTAATGATTCCAATATTTGGTATTGGTCGCGTGCCAGCAATTATTGCATTGGTTGTGTATGCACTGTTGCCAATTTTGAGAAATACATATACAGGCATTAAAGAAGTTGATCCGTCTCTTATTGAAGCAGCTAAAGGTATTGGTATGAAACCGATACGTCGTTTGATTAAAGTAGAATTGCCAATAGCGATGCCAGTGATGATGGCCGGTATTCGTACTGCTATGGTTTTAATTATCGGTACAGCAACTTTAGCCGCATTAATTGGTGCTGGTGGACTAGGGGATTTAATTTTACTAGGTATTGACCGTAACAATACGTCTCTAATCCTTATCGGAGCGATTCCTGCTGCACTACTCGCAATTATGTTTGATTTAATACTACGTTATATGGAGAAATTATCTTATAAGAAACTACTAATCACTGTAGGTGCAATGATTCTTATTATACTATTAGTCATTGTTGTACCACTTTTCGGTAAAAAAGGTGACACAATTACGCTTGCAGGTAAATTAGGTTCAGAACCTTCAATTATTACGAATATGTACAAAATTTTAATTGAGGATGAAACGGATAATACAGTTGATGTTAAAGATGGTATGGGTAAAACATCATTCCTATTTAATGCATTAAAATCAGACGACATCGATGGATATTTAGAATTTACAGGGACAGTTTTAGGTGAATTAACTAAAGAAGATTTAAAATCTAAAAAAGAAGATGCAGTATATCAACAAGCTAAACAAAGTCTAGAGAAGAAATATGACATGACGATGTTAAAGCCAATGAAATATAATAATACGTATGCTTTAGCGGTGAAGAAAGACTTTGCTAAAGAAAATAATATTAAAACAATCGGTGATTTACAAAAGGTTGAAGATAAAATTAAACCAGGATTCACTATGGAATTTAATGATCGACCTGATGGTTATAAAGCTGTGTCGAAAGCTTATGGTCTCAACTTATCTAATGTTAAAAAAATGGAGCCTAAATTACGCTATACTGCAGTAGAAAAAGGTGACATTAATTTAATTGACGCTTATTCAACAGATGCAGAATTAAAACAATATGATATGGTAGTCTTAAAAGATGATAAACACGTATTCCCACCATATCAAGGTGCACCAATGTTTAAAGAAAAATTCTTAAAACAACATCCAGAAATTAAAAAACCGCTCAACAAATTAGAGGGTAAAATTTCAGATGAAGAGATGCAAGAAATGAATTACAAAGTGACCGTGAAAAATGAAGATCCGTATAATGTTGCGAAACATTATCTTGAAAAAGAAGGTTTAGTAAAATAAATAGTCACGTGAAAATGTTGGAACAAGACAACGAATTAATTATGAGTTCGTTGTTTTGTTCTTTTTTTAAAGCGCAAAATTTGTAAATACAATTGTAATCTGAATTATTTTTAATTACACTATTCTATAAATACACAAAAAGCGTGTATGGTTTTTAGGGGGGAGAATATGAATACTAGAAATTATTCGAGACAAGAAATTGTTGAGAGTGTACCTCAAAAGGGATTTTTTGGACATCCCAAAGGTTTAAGTACACTATTCTTTACTGAATTTTGGGAGCGATTCAGTTACTATGGTATGAAAGCGATTCTAGCTTATTATCTGTACTATTCAGTTAGTAAAGGTGGCTTCGGCTTACCACAGGGTACAGCGTTACAAATCGTATCATTATATGGTGCACTCATCTATATGTCTGGAACCATCGGGGGTTGGATAGCAGACAGAATCATTGGTACAAGACATGCATTATTTTATGGCGGCATATTAATTATGTTTGGTCACATCATGTTAACGATACCAGGTAGTTTAACAGTAGTAATGATAGCACTATTACTTCTTATTATTGGTACAGGTTTATTGAAACCTAATATTTCAACTACAGTTGGTGAATTATATGACCATAATGATAGACGTTTAGATGCTGCTTTTACTATTTTCTATATGGGTATCAATTTAGGGAGTTTTCTATCACCATTTGCAACAGGTTACTTACAAACAAGATTAGGGTTCCACTTTGGTTTTGCGGTAGCAGCAATAGGGATGTTCATCGGATTAGTCACTTATTTTATTACAAATAAAAAGAATCTAGGATTGGCTGGTTTAAGCGTTCCTAACCCACTTAGAAAAGAAGAAATCAAAAGATTATCAATTATTACCGGCATTGTCGTAATATTTTTTGCAATTATCCTACTTATCTTGCAATTTATTGGAAAATTGAGTTTATCTAGTTTCAGTGTCATTGTAACGATTGTAGGTATCGTGTTACCAATTTGTATTTTTGTTTATATGTTATCAAGTAATAAGACGCACAAAGAAGAGCGTTCTAGAATTTATAGTTACATACCGTTGTTTATTACGTCTGTTGCATTTTGGATGATTCAAGAACAAGGTTCGACCGTTTTGGCTAACTTTGCAGACCAGAAGACAGAACTTAGCTTAGCTAAATTGACTAATGGTGCGTTAGATTTCCACATACCAGCAGCTTGGTTCCAGTCTGTCAATCCAGTATTTATTATTATGTTAGCACCTGTCTTTGCTAGTTTATGGACTAAATTAGGCAGACATAATCCAAGTACAGTATATAAATTTGCATTGGGTGCCATCTTTGCAGGTTTATCATATCTAGTCATGATTATACCTTTAAATAGTGATGCGCATTTGATTCACCCTATATGGTTAGTGTTAAGTTTCTTCTTAATCACGTTAGGTGAATTATGTATCTCACCAGTAGGGTTATCTGTAACATCTAAACTAGCACCTGCAAAGTTCTCTGCACAAATGATGGCATTGTGGATGCTCAGTAACGCCACTGCACAAAGTCTCAATAGCCAAATCGTTGTATTATTTAAGATTATTAGTGAGAAAGAGTTCTTCTTATACTCAGGATTGTTTACACTGCTTATTGGTGTTATCTTAGTAGCTATTTCTCCAATGGTTAAGAGAGCGATGAATGGTGTACATTAAGTTAATATAAATTTTTACTAGTCAATGACTTGTAATTTAACAATGTTAGAGGATCAGGTTTATAATTGAATAAACATTTTTAATTTTTTGAAAAAGGAGTGGTTGGCAATGAAACAACAATTAAATCAATTAGCAGCGTATCAACCAGGATTATCACCACAAGCACTTAAAGAGAAGCACGGTATAGAAGGCGAATTATATAAACTTGCTTCAAATGAAAATTTATACGGTCCTTCTCCAAAAGCAAAGCAAGCAGTTCAAGCACATTTGGATGAGTTATTTTATTATCCTGAGACTGGCTCACCTTCATTACGTAAGGCAATTAGTGAACATTTGAACGTGGATCCTTCTCGAATTCTATTTGGTGCGGGGTTAGACGAAGTTATCTTGATGATTTCAAGAGCAGTGCTAACGCCAGGAGATAAAATAGTTACAAGTGAAGGCACATTTGGACAATATTATCATAATGCGATTGTAGAGTCAGCTGAAGTTGTTCAAGTACCTTTACTAAATGGTGGGTTTGATTTAGAGAATATTATTAAAGAGGTCGATGAAGAGACTGCTTTAGTGTGGCTATGTAATCCGAATAATCCGACTGGAACCTATTTTAATCATGATGAATTGGAACACTTTTTAGAACGCGTACCTAGTCATGTGCCTGTATTGATTGATGAAGCTTACTTTGAATTTGTGACAGCAGAAGATTACCCAGATACCTTGAAATTGCAAGAACGCTTTGATAATGCATTCTTGTTAAGAACATTTTCTAAGGCATATGGATTAGCTGGGTTGCGTGTAGGGTATGTCGTAGCTACAAATGAAGCTATTGAAAAGTGGAATATCATTCGACCACCATTCAATGTCACTCGTATTTCAGAATACGCAGCGATTGCAGCATTAGAAGATCAAGCTTATTTGAAAGATATTACAGCTAAAAATGCAAAAGAACGTGAAAAATTCTTTGAGATACCACAAAGTGAACATTTCTTACCTAGTCAGACGAACTTTGTATTTGTAGCAACTGAAAAAGCACAAGAATTATATGAAGCGTTACTAAAAGTGGGTTGTATCACACGTCCGTTTCCAACGGGCGTTCGTATTACAATCGGGTTCCCAGAACAAAATGACAGAATGATTGAAGTATTAAAACATTTTGATTATTAAGTTGGTCAAATACGTAAGCTCTTTAACTTACAATGATTAGTTGAGTTTTAGAAGTACATCATAAGTTGATTATGCAAGGGGGGCTACAATTGATTCTAAATGTCTTGTAGCACTCCCTTTTAAATTTTTGCTATACTTTAAAAGTATATAGGTGATGATTAAGGGAGAGATAGTATGTCTAGAAAATCTATAGCAATAGATATGGATGAAGTATTAGCAGACACGTTAGGTGCAATTATTGAAGCGGTTAACGTAAAAACGGAATTAGGAATTACAGTTGAGTCTTTAAATGGACAAAAGCTTAAAAATGTAATACCAGAGCATGATGGTTTAGTTCGTGATATTTTAAGAGCGCCAGGCTTCTTTAGAAATTTAACTGTTATGCCTCATGCACAAGAAGTCGTTAAGAAATTGACTGAGCAATATGATGTTTACATTGCTACTGCAGCTATGGATGTTCCAACTTCATTTCATGATAAATATGAGTGGTTACTTGAATTCTTTCCATTTTTAGATCCGCAGCAATTTGTCTTCTGTGGTCGTAAAAATGTAGTGAAAACAGATTATTTAATAGATGATAATCCGCGTCAATTACAAATATTTGAGGGTGAACCAATCATTTTTACTGCGTCTCACAATTTAAGTGAAGAACGTTTTAAACGTGTTAACGGTTGGAAAGATGTAGAAGCATTCTTTCTAGGGGAGTAGTTAAAATAAGCGATTAAGGTATGATAATCCAATCATTAACCTTAATCGCTTTTATATTAGTATAATAAATTCTTATTGTTCAGCATTCTCTGGAAAAGTTAGAATCTGAAGTGCTTTTGGTAGAACTTCAATTGTAATTGGCGTTTCAAGACTAATTTCACCGTCAATATCTACTTTCATAACTGGATCCGTCGATAATGTAATATGTTTGCCGGCTATGTGATCAATTCCGTTTGTAATTTCATTCCAATCCATACTATCGCGTTTTTTGAACACATCATTGAGAATAGTAAAACTTTGTTTATCAAAAATAAAACTATTCACTTTACCATCTTGAGGTGATAAATCCATAAGTGGTATTCTACTGCCACCGATATTAGGACCGTTAGCAACGACTAGCATAGAGGTATTACCATTATGTTCTTTATCATCTACAGTTAATGTATAATCAAAATCTTCTGGATTCATTAATGTTTTAACAGTTGAACCAACATAGCTTAATTTACCGAAGATATCTTTACGACCTTCTTGCACGTTTTCCGCGTTTTGAACTATAAGTCCTAATCCCACAAAGTTAAGCACATAAGTGCCATTCACTTTCATAACATCATATGATTCCAAGTGAGACGTTTTAAGTTGTTCACTAGCTTTACTAAAGTTAGGGTTCAAGTTTAATGTTTTAGTGAAATCATTAAATGTACCTCCAGGAATAATTCCAATAGGTACATTTAGGTCATTTGCCAAAACACCATTAACTAATTCATTAACTGTACCATCGCCACCTAGTATAAAAACCATATCAACATCACTACTATATTCTTGATTTTTAATTCTTTCACAATACTTAATAATGTCGCCTTCATTTTCACTTAGTTGAATTGATAGGTGTTTGCACATAGTAGTAAGTGATTTAGTTACTTCTCCTAAACCTTCATATATATCTTTGAGACCACTATGTTCATGGTAAAAAAGAACACCATGATTAAATTTTTGACCCATACGTATGCCTACTTTCATTTATTTACTCTGATTTAACATTTATTTACCCGAAATGTTATTTGCTTAATTATAATTTGAGTAAAACAAGTGCTTAAGTATTTATCATTACATTTTTTTAGTTGATATACAAAGAAAATGACAAGATAGAGGGAGCGAGGCAGAAAAAATATTTTTTCAAAATTTATTTCGTTGCCTCGCCCCGGCAAGGTTGACTAGAATTAAAAAAAGCAAGTTACAATTGCATTTTTAATTCAGTCAACTACTGCCAATATATATATTTGTAGCCTGAGACATTGAATTATGTCCCAGGCTCAAGCTCTTGTCAATGTCTCAATAAAGATAGAATTATAAAAAACCCCTTCATAGTTTATAAAAATACTATGAAGGGGCTCAAGTTAACTACTTGTCTTAATTAAATTATATCTTTTAACAACACAAAGGTGATTAATGAATACCTTTCATTGCTTTTGAAATTTTAGGAGTGAAAGCTAAGATGATTACTGTAATTACTATAGCAACGCTTCCTAAGAAGATGAAATAATTCGTTTGCCCTAAAGGCTTGATTAATTTAACTAATGTACCATTAAGTGCTTGTGCAGATGCGTTTGTTAATAACCAAACACTCATCATTTGAGCATTAAATGCTTTCGGTGCTAATTTAACAGCCGCACTATTACCAGTAGGTGATAAACATAATTCACCAACCACACATACAACGTATGATAGGATAACCCAGTTTACTGAGAAGTGTGTATCACCATAACTCATACCGATAAGTCCCATTAAAATGTATGAAGCACCAGCTAATAGCGTACCTATTCCAAATTTTACTGGAAGGCTTGGTTGTTTTTTACCCATTTTCAACCAAATTGCAGATACGATTGGTGCGAATAAAAGAATAAATAATGGGTTAATTGATTGGAACCATGCTTCACCGAAATCTGTTGTCCAACCGAATAAATTCATTTTCATATCAGAACGTTCTAAACCATAAATGTTTAATACGTTTGATCCTTGTTCTTGTATTGCCCAGAATAACATTCCTAAAATAAATAACGGAATGAATGCTTTAACACGAGAACGTTCTACATCTGTAACATCTTTACTGCGAATCATAGTAGTGAAGTAAATGATTGGTAAAGCTATACCAAGTACTAGAACCGTATTACTAATAAGATTGAATGATAAAGTGTTTGTGAAATATGTAACTAATAGTACAATCGCAATGACTGCTACAATGATACCTACGATTAATCCATATTTTTTCTTTTCTTCAGAAGATAGTGGGTTGGTTGGATTCATACCAACAGAACCTAAATTCTTTTTATTGAAAATCATATACCATACTAAACCTAATGCCATACCAATCGCTGCAATTAAGAAACCACCGTGATAGTTTTTCACGTCTAGGAAATGTTGCAGAATGATAGGTGAGATAAGCGCACCTAGGTTAACTGACATATAGAATATAACGAAACCGGCATCCATACGAGTATCATTCTCAGGATATAATCGTCCAACGATGTTTGAAATATTTGGTTTCATTAAGCCTGAACCAATAATGATAAAGAACATTGATGCAAATAAACCGAACATTGCGAATGGTAAACTTAGACAAATATGTCCGATGATAATGAGTACTGCGCCAATCAAGGTTGCCCCTCTAGTACCGAATAGTCTATCTGCGACCCATGCACCAGGAATTGAAGACATGTAAATTAATGCGCCATAAACTGACATGATAGACATGGCAGTAGTTTGATCAATTCCTAAACCACCATTTTTAATTTGATCATACATGTAGAAAATAAGCATGGCACGCATGCCGTAATAACTAAATCTTTCCCAAAATTCTACAAAGAATAGTACTCCTAAACCACTTGGGTGTCCGAAGAACCCTCGCTGAGGTATTGTTTGAACAGCTTGTTCATGGGAATTGTTTGTTGCCATATGTATCCCAATCCTTTCTTTCTTTATAGACTGAAATTTAAAATCAAAAATATGATAAGTAAAATTGATTAATTTCTTAAAAATAGAAATTTTTAGAAATTTCAGTCAATGAGTTGATGATTTAAAATCGAATGAGAATAAGTTGCTTTATTTAGATCATCTTACTCTTTTGGAATTTTAAATGATAATAATAAAATACGCTTTAATTCACTAATAGGCAATAGTAAATTTAAATAAAATCTCACAAATAATGAAAAAATCCACTAAATTGTTTGACAATTTAGTGGTTAAGTTAATCTTTTATCTGTTATCTATTTTTTCTGGATATAAATCATGATTCATTAATCGGTGTTCAGCCATCTTCTCATATTTAGAATTTGGGCGTCCATAATTAGTGTATGGATCTATTGAAATACCACCTCGTGGAGTGAATTTGCCCCAAACTTCAATATAATGTGGATCCATTAAGTCAATCAAGTCATTCATAATGATATTCATACAATCCTCATGGAAATCCCCATGATTTCTAAAGCTAAATAAGTACAATTTCAATGACTTAGATTCTACCATTTTAATATTTGGAATGTACGAAATATAAATCGTTGCGAAATCTGGTTGACCTGTAATTGGGCAAAGAGATGTAAATTCAGGACAATTGAATTTTACGAAGTAATCGCGTCCTTGATGTTTATTATCAAATGTTTCCAAAACTTCTGGTGTATAGTCAAATTCATATTTATTATTTTGATTACCTAATAAGGTAATATCTTGTAGTTCTTCTTTTTGACGTCCTTGAGTCAATTGAATCACTCCTTAGTGTTAGATTGTTGTTTAGTTATAGCGGTTTGTCGTCGTGCCTTTTCGAACATATAATAGCTTGCACCAATAATAATGACATAACCGATAAGGGCATAGAAATCAGGTGTTTCACCGAATAAAATAAATCCGAATATAGCCGTGAAAATGATTGAAGCATACGTAAAGATAGAAATATCTTTTGCAGGTGCAAAACTATAGGCTAGTGTAATACCGATTTGACCAACTGCAGCAGAAAGACCTGCCCCTAAAAGATAAACCATTTGTATTGTCGTCATTGGCTCATAAGTTGCGATTGAAAACGGTATTAAAACGACAACTGAAAATAATGAAAAATAAAAAACTATAGTATATGGTGCTTCTCTGGTACTTAATGCACGAACACATGTGTATGCAGAGGCAGCAAAGATACCTGAAAATAATCCAGCTAAAGAAGTAATCATTGTTGAAGAAAACTCTGGTTTAACGATAAATAACATACCTAAGATTGCTACAATCATAGCAATGATTTGATATTTTCGAACTTTCTCATTAAGAAAAATTAAACTGAGTAAAATCGTCCAAAAAGGGTTGAGTTTCATCAGTGTATCCGCATCGCTTAATACCATATGATCTATAGCGTATATATTTAATAAGACACCTATAAGGCCTAGTGTAGATCGAGAAATTAGAAGGGGTTGGCTACTTAATTTCCCAAACATAGGTTGTTTATATTTAAATATGAAGAATAATGGTATGAACATTGCAACAAAATTTCGAGCTAGGGATTTTTGAAATACAGGTAAATCTCCGGCGAGTCTAAAAAAGACTGACATAAAACTAAAACCGACAGCTGAAATTAAAATTGCAATTATACCTTTAACTTTTGGATTCAAGGTTAATCGCCTCATTTGTAAAAAATTACCGTATATATAGTAGCATAATTCAAATGCTAATGCATGAATACTTGAAAATAATACCAAGATGTATTATTATTTAAATACGAACAAACGTTCTGTTCATATTAAAAACACGTTAAATACTATTTTTTTACAAATGTTATATTCGTGTTTTTGAAGCAAATTATAATTAACATTTGAATAATTGCGCAAAATATATTGATAATTTAAATGATTGGACTTCAAGAATGCCGACAATTCAATAGTTTATTTAGCTGCTAAAAATGCAACTAAAACACATCAAATATTCAAAAATAAATATTTGCGTCAATTTAAGTTTGGTCTGATGCACATTCAGACGTTTTTCCGAACTTTTGTCACGAAATAGTTACTTTTAATTAAGAGAGCAATTCTGTATAATGAAACACAGAATATAGTATTGAATTTTAAAACGAACCACAACATGTTGTGGTTGTATAAAAAGTTTGTGTTATACAAATTATTCATTTTAAAGGCAATTTCACACTGATTTTAAGTTGAAATTCCCAATTTAATACTATTAATACGAACGAGCATATAGATGAAATAGTCTCGAAATTTTAGTCTGAACACTACATGTAGTGGCTAGAAATGCAAGTCACTTCTTTTAGTATATTAATCATCAGCTAGTTGACATCCAATTAAATGTCTAAAATATGTCGTATTTATTGTCTAGCAAGTTTTCTTATCTATTAAGAGAACTTCTTTTTAATTAATATTATGGACTGACGAAAGAAGGCGTTCCAATGAAAGTAGTTTATTTTTCTTTTTCAGGTAATGTAAGAAGATTTATTAAACGAAGTGAAATTTCAGATGTAATGGAAATTACTAAGGATAATTGTACAGATCCATTTGAAGAACCTTATATTTTAGTTACGGGAACAATTGGATTTGGTGAAGTGCCTAAAGAAGTACAATCGTTTTTAGAAGTTAATCATCATAATTTACACGCTGTTGCGGCAAGTGGTAACCGTAACTGGGGACAAAACTTTGCGAAAGCGGGTAGAACAATTTCCGAAAAATACCATGTACCTTTATTAATGAAATTTGAAGTACAAGGTTCTAATAAAGATGTTATTGAATTTAAAAATAAGGTGGGGCATTTCAATGAAAATTATGAACGAGAAAAAGTACAATCATATTGAACTAAATAATGAAGTTACGAAACGTAAAGACAATGGTTTCTTTAACTTGGAGAAAGATCAAGAAGCATTAGCGGTTTATCTAGAAGAAATCCATGACAAAACAATTTATTTTGACAGTGAGATTGAACGTTTACACTATCTAGTAGATAATAATTTTTATTTTAATGTCTTTGACAAATATAGCGAAGAAGATTTAGTTGAAATCACTGAATTCGCCAAATCTATCAACTTTGAATTTGCAAGCTATATGTCTGCTAGTAAGTTTTATAAAGATTATGCGCTAAAAACTAATGATAAATCACAATATCTAGAGGATTATAATCAACATGTCGCAATCGTTGCACTATATTTAGCGGATGGTAATAAGCAGCAAGCGAAACAATTTATCTTAGCAATGGTCGAACAACGTTATCAACCTGCAACACCAACTTTCTTGAATGCTGGTCGCGCACGTCGCGGTGAATTAGTATCATGTTTCCTACTAGAGGTAGATGATAGCTTGAACTCTATCAATTTCATTGATTCTACTGCCAAGCAATTAAGTAAAATTGGTGGTGGTGTAGCAATAAATCTTTCTAAATTACGTGCTCGTGGTGAAGCCATCAAAGGTATTAAAGGTGTAGCCAAAGGTGTGCTACCAGTTGCCAAAGCATTAGAAGGCGGATTTAGCTATGCTGATCAACTAGGCCAACGTCCAGGTGCAGGTGCAGTATATTTGAATATCTTCCATTATGATGTAGAAGAGTTCTTAGACACTAAAAAGGTAAATGCTGATGAAGACTTACGTTTATCAACAATTTCAACTGGTCTTATAGTGCCATCTAAATTCTTTGATTTAGCAAAAGAAGGCAAAGATTTCTATATGTTTGCACCACATACGGTTAAACAAGAATATGGTGTAACATTAGATGATATTGATTTAGAAAAATACTATGACGACATGGTTGCAAACCCAAATATCGTTAAGAAGAAAAAAGACGCAAGAGAAATGTTGAATATGATTGCGCAAACACAATTACAATCAGGTTACCCATACTTAATGTTTAAAGATAATGCTAACAAAGTACATGCCAATTCAAATATTGGTCAAATTAAAATGAGTAATTTATGTACAGAAATCTTCCAATTACAAGAGACATCAGTGATTAATGATTATGGTATCGAAGACGAAATTAAACGCGACATATCATGTAACTTAGGTTCATTAAACATTGTAAATGTGATGGAAACAGGTAAAATTAAAGATTCTGTTCATACAGGTATGGATGCATTAACAGTAGTTAGTGATGAAGCAAATATTCAAAATGCACCAGGCGTGAGAAAAGCTAACAGTGAGTTACACTCTGTCGGTCTAGGCGTAATGAACTTACACGGCTATTTAGCTAAAAATAAAATAGGATATGAATCAGAGGAAGCTAAAGACTTTGCAAATACTTTCTTCATGATGATGAACTATTATTCAATAGAACGTTCAATGGAAATTGCGAAAGAACGTGGGGAAGTATACCAAGACTTTGAACAATCAGATTATGCTAGTGGTAAATACTTTGAGTTTTATACTTCTCAAGAATTTGAACCTAAATTTGAGAAAGTGAAACGACTATTTGATCATATTGATATTCCAACTGCTAAAGATTGGAAAGCATTACAAGAACAAGTTCAACAACATGGTTTATATCACGCATATAGACTTGCAATTGCACCTACACAAAGTATTTCATATGTACAAAATGCAACAAGTTCAGTTATGCCAATTGTTGATCAAATTGAACGTCGTACTTATGGTAATGCTGAAACATTTTATCCAATGCCATTCTTGTCTCCTGAAACAATGTGGTATTATAAATCAGCATTCAATACTGACCAAATGAAATTAATAGATTTAATCGCTACGATTCAAACACACGTGGACCAAGGTATTTCAACAATTTTATATGTGAATTCTGAAATTTCAACACGTGAATTATCAAGATTATATGTTTATGCTCACCATAAAGGGCTTAAATCGCTATATTATACTCGTAACAAATTATTGAGTGTAGAAGAATGTACAAGCTGTGCTATCTAATTTAAGAAACTTAAGATAACAAATTTTGAAAAGGAGGAAGGTTGTAGAGTCAAAACTTAAAAATGACTCTCAACTTATCCTCTAAACGAATGAGATTTGCTTTTTAGTAATTAAGGAGGATTTATAAATGAAGGCCGTCAATTGGAATACCCAAGAAGATATGACGAATATGTTTTGGCGTCAAAATATTTCTCAAATGTGGGTAGAAACAGAATTTAAAGTATCAAAAGATATTGCAAGTTGGAAGACACTAACTGAAGACGAGAAGAATACATTTAAACGTGCGTTAGCAGGATTAACAGGATTGGATACACATCAAGCAGATGATGGTATGCCGTTAATTATGTTACACACAACAGACTTACGTAAAAAAGCAGTGTATTCATTTATGGCAATGATGGAACAAATTCATGCGAAAAGTTATTCACATATATTTACAACTTTACTTCCATCTAGTGAAACAAACTATTTACTAGATACTTGGGTAATAGAAGAGCCTCATTTAAAATATAAATCTGATAAAATTATTGAAAACTATCACAAATTGTGGGGCAAAGAAGCCTCTATATATGATCAATATATTGCAAGGGTATCAAGTGTATTTTTAGAAACCTTCTTATTCTACTCTGGTTTCTATTATCCTTTATATTTAGCTGGACAAGGTAAAATGACTACTTCTGGTGAAATCATTAGAAAGATTTTACTAGACGAATCAATCCATGGTGTGTTTACAGGATTAGATGCTCAAAGTTTACGTAACGAACTATCTGAAAATGAAAAACAAAAAGCAGATAAAGAGATGTATAAATTATTAGAAGATTTATACGCTAATGAAGTATCTTATACACATATGTTGTACGATGATATCGGCTTAAGTGAAGATGTATTGAACTATGTCCAATACAATGGAAACAAAGCATTGTCTAACTTAGGTTTTGAACCATACTTTGAAGAAAAAGAATTTAATCCTATCATTGAAAATGCATTAGATACTACAACTAAAAACCATGATTTCTTCTCAGTTAAAGGTGACGGATACACATTGGCATTAAATGTAGAAGCCTTACAAGACGAAGATTTCATTTTTGATAATTAATTATCAAAGGCTAACATTAATAAGCCACTAGATTCAGTGTTGTTGATAACAACTACGAATTTAGTGGCTTATTTTTGTATGAAAAAGAGTACATCGTATTTGAACAAAAATAAATATTTACTTATGTATAAAAATACTATTGAAATTCACGTCTGTAATCTTTAATATTAATATTGACGACAATGATAATCATTATCGTTGATAACAATTATCATTTCGATACATATAGCAAGATGAGGAGAATTATTAGTGAAGTTTTTATTTAAGGGTTATGTTTTACTTATTTTATTAGTTTGTTTAACTATAGTCTCCTTGTTTGTTGGAGTGAGTCAGCTCTCTCTTTCAGATATTTTCCACTTAAGTGAAGAGCAACAAAATATTTTGTTCTCAAGTCGTATTCCACGGACGGTTAGTATCCTACTTTCAGGTAGTTCACTCGCGTTAGCAGGATTAATTATGCAACAGATGATGCAAAATAAATTTGTAAGTCCGACTACGGCAGGAACAATGGAGTGGGCCAAGTTAGGTATTTTGATTTCGCTTATCTTTTTTCCGAAAGGTCACATCCTAATCAAGTTGCTATTTTCAGTAGGATTGAGTTTAGCAGGGACATATTTATTTGTGAAGTTAATTAATTTGATTCGTGTTAAAGAAGTTATCTTCGTACCATTATTAGGAATTATGATCGGTGGTATTGTATCTAGCTTTACTACTTTTATTGCGTTAAGAACCAATGCATTACAAAGTATTGGCAACTGGATGAATGGTAACTTTGCAATTATCACAAGCGGACGTTATGAAGTGCTTTATCTTGTAGTTCCATTACTCATTATCGCTTTTATTTTTGCGAATCATTTTACGATTGCTGGTATGGGGAAAGACTTTAGTCATAATTTGGGTGTAAGTTATGAAAAAATTATAAACATTGCATTATTTATTACAGCAGCATTGACGGCTTTAGTTGTTGTTACTGTAGGTACTTTGCCATTTTTAGGTCTCATTGTACCTAATATTATTTCAATGTATAGAGGGGACCATCTTAAAAATGCACTTCCACATACGTTGATGTTAGGATCAATATTTGTATTATTCGCTGATATCATCGGTAGATTAATCGTTTATCCTTATGAAATTAATATAGGATTAACGATAGGTGTATTTGGGACAGTGATATTCCTAATCTTACTAATGAAAGGTAGAAAGCATTATGCAAATTAGTTCTAACAAGAAAATCATCATATTAATTATTGCGACAATTTGCATGGCAGCATTTTACTTATTAGTAGGTTTAGACTTTGAAATTTTTCAATATCAATTTCAGAGTCGATTAAGAAAATTAATACTTATACTCATTGTTGGTGGTGCTATAGGGGCATCAGTTGTTATATTTCAAGCGATTACAACGAATCGATTATTAACACCATCAATCATGGGTCTCGACTCCGTTTATCTATTTGTAAAAGTGTTGCCAGTTTTTTTAGTCGGTACACAAGCTGCAGTGGTTACAAATGTGTATTTAAACTTTTTTGTGACGTTAATTGCGATGGTCTTATTTTCATTATTGCTTTTTGAAGGCATGTTTAAATTAGGACATTTCTCAGTGTATTTCATTTTACTTGTAGGAGTCATCTTAGGAACATTCTTCCGAAGCATTACTAGCTTTATTCAGTTAATCATGGATCCTGAGTCATTCTTAGCGGTTCAAAGTGCCATGTTTGCGAGTTTCGAAGCATCAAACTCACGATTGGTATTAGTATCTACATGTTTATTGCTTGTCTTAATTATTATTACCGTGATAATGCGTCCATATTTAGATGTACTACTACTTGGAAGAGCACAAGCAATAAATTTAGGTGTTTCTTACGAGACAATGACGCGCTTGCTACTCATATTAGTGGCACTATTAGTTTCTATTTCCACTGCTTTAGTTGGTCCTGTTACATTTTTAGGATTACTAACTGTAAATTTAGCCCATGAATTAATGAAGACATATGAACATAAATATATATTGCCAGCGACGATATTAATTAGTTGGATTAGTTTATTTATGGCGCAATGGGTCGTTGAGAATTTATTTGAAGCGACAACAGAGTTTAGCTTAATCATTGATTTAATCGGTGGAAGTTACTTCATTTACTTACTTGTCAAAAGGAGAAGTGCAAATTGATTGAAATTAAAAATTTAGACAAAGCTATACAGAATAAGCCAATTTTAAAAAATATTAACGTCGACATTCAAAAAGGTAGACTAACATCGCTTATAGGACCTAATGGCGCCGGTAAAAGTACTTTACTGTCTGCTGTTAGTCGTCTGTTTGAGTATGAAAAGGGAACAATTAAGATTGAAGGTAAAGCTGTCGTAGATTATAAAAATGATGATTTAGCTAAAAAATTAAGTATTTTAAAACAAACAAATCATACAGAAATGAATATAACAGTTGAGCAATTAGTTAATTTTGGTCGATTTCCATATTCAAAAGGTCGTATGAAGAAAGAAGATTATGAACAAGTTGAATATGCTCTAGACTTATTGCAACTCCAGAATATTCGTCATCGAAATATAAAAACGTTATCTGGTGGTCAAAGACAACGTGCTTATATTGCAATGACAATTGCTCAAGATACAGATTATATATTATTAGATGAACCGTTAAACAACCTAGATATGAAACATTCTGTACAGATTATGCAGACGTTACGCCGCCTCTGCAAAGACTTAAATAAAACGATTGTCATTGTTCTACACGATATAAATTTTGCTTCATGCTATTCAGATGACATCATTGCACTAAAAAATGGTGAAATTGTCAAAGCAGATACAAAAGATAACGTTATACAAGCTGAGATTTTAAAACAATTATACGAGATGGATGTTCATATCGAAGAAATTAGAGGACAACGAATTTGTTTGTATTACGATGAAGACACTTTTGACTCACTTTTATAATTAAATAATTTAACCTCATATTTCAAAGGGGTGATGCTATTCGAAGACGTAGACAAGAGAGAAGTCCAATTGATGCGCAGCATAAAGGTTAAATATTTTTAGAGGAGTCGTACATATGAAAAAAACAGTCTTATTTTTAGTATTATCTTTAGTATTAGTTTTATCAGCTTGTAGTAATGGATCAAGTAGTAACGATTCGGGTTCTAAGAGTGACAGCAAAGATTCAAAAGAAACTGTGAAAATTAAAAATAATTTCGAAGCTTCAGGTAAAGAACGAGATGGTAGTGACGCTAAGAAGGTAAGCAACACTGTTGAAGTTCCTAAAAATCCTAAAAATGCAGTAGTCTTAGATTATGGTGCTTTAGATGTACTTAAAGAATTAGGTGTGGCTGATAAAGTAAAAGGCTTACCAAAAGGTGAAAACAACGAATCATTACCTGATTTCTTAAAAGAATTTAAAGATGATAAATATGTTAACACTGGAAATCTTAAAGAAGTTAATTTCGACAAAGTAGCTGCTGCTAAACCAGAAGTTATATTTATCTCAGGTAGAACGGCAAATCAGAAGAATTTAGATGAATTCAAAAAAGCTGCACCAGACGCTAAAATCGTTTACGTAGGTGCGGATGAGAAAAACTTAGTTAAAGACATGAAGAAAAACACTGAAAACTTAGGTAAAATTTACAACAAAGAAGATAAAGCCAAAGATATTAACGAAGACTTAGATGAAAAAATATCTGAAATGAAAGATGAAACTAAGAAGTTCAATAAAACTGTAATGTATTTATTGGTAAATGAAGGTGAATTATCAACATTTGGTCCTAAAGGTCGATTTGGTGGTTTAGTATTTGATACTTTAGGCTTTAAACCAGCAGATGAGAATGTTAGCAATAGTCCACATGGTCAAAATGTAAATAATGAATATATTAGCAAGCATAATCCAGATGTTATTTTAGCAATGGACCGTGGTGAAGTTGTAGGCGGAGAATCAACTGCTAAAAAAGTGTTAAGTAATAATGTTATTAAAGACGTTAAAGCAGTTAAAAATGATAAAGTATATCAATTAGATCCTAAATTATGGTACTTTGCTTCTGGTTCAACTACAACAACTATGAAACAAATTGATGAATTAGAAGAAGTAGTCGATAAATAAATTGATGGTATAAGTTATCAATATCGCCCAGAATAGGGCGATATTTTTTTGAATAAAATTAGTGTTGAAAATTATTTTATAATAAAGTAATATAATTTTAAGTGATATTGATAATCGTTATCACTTAATAATACAACTAGAGGATGTTGCAACGATGAAGAAAATAATTTTGTTTTTAATATTAAGTCTTGCTTTAGTCTTAACAGCGTGTGGTAAAAGCTCTGACGGTAACAATGATACTTCGAAGAAGAATGACAATAAAGACATTGTTCAAATTGAAAATAATTATAAGACAAGAGGCGAGAAAAAAGATAAAAGTGATGCCAAAGAAATTAAAAAAACTGTTGATGTGCCGAAGAATCCAAAACGTGCAATTGTCTTCGATTATGGTGCCGTTGATGTATTAAAAGCGTTTGGCGTTCAAGACCGCATTATTGGATTACCTAAAGGTGAGAAAAATGCTGCGTTACCTGAATTTCTTTCAGAATTCAAAGATGATAAATACATCAATACTGGTAATTTAATACAAATTAATTTTGATAAAATAGCTAAAGCTAAACCAGAGGTCATTTATATTTCTGGAAGAACGGCAACAGTGAAGAATATAGATGAACTTAAAAAAGCTGCACCAGACGCTAAAATCGTTTATGTTGGTGCCAGTGAGAAAAATTATATAAATGATATGAAATCTGTAACAACTAAATTAGGAAAAATTTATGGTAAAGAAGATAAAGCTAAATCATTAATTGAAGAGTTGAATAAAAAAATAGCGGATACAAAAGCGAAAGTTGAAAAATTAGATAAGAAAACAATGTATCTTTTAGTTAACGAAGGTGAATTATCTACATTTGGACCAGGTGGTAGATTTGGAGATTTAATCTACGATACATTAGGATTTAAACCTACAGATAAGCATGTTAAAGCAAGTCCACATGGCCAAAATATTAATAATGAGTATATTACAAGTAAAAATCCAGATATTATTTTAGCAATGGATAGAGGACAAGTTGTAAGTGGCAAATCAAGTGCAAAACAAACGTTATCTAATGATGTAATTAAAGATGTAAATGCAGTTAAAAATGGTAATGTTTATGAATTAGATCCTAAACTATGGTACTTTAGCGCTGGTTCAACTTCAACAACAATCAAACAAATTGATGAATTAAATCAAATCTTGAAAAAATTAAAATAATAAAAACGCAAAGCATAAAGGCTTAGTAACAATCTTTCAATCGTTACTAAGCCTTTATTATAATTCAAAATATAAATGATAGTGGAATTTACAACGACTATTAAAATGTGCTTGGCATTTAGGACATAGCTCTGTCATCATATAATCTTGAATAGACATTTCATGTTTACATACACCACACATAATTGCCTTTTCATCAAATTCTTGTTCTGACCATCTTTTGATAGGATGTGTTTCGTGTTCTTCGTGACATTGATAACACGGATAATATTTATTGCAGCATTTGAATTTTATTGCTATAACATCTAAAAAAGTATGGTAATGTGTGCATCGTGTTTCATTGTCTACAAGTGAGCCATAAACCTTTGGCATCATTCATCGTCTCCCATCAACATATATAGTTGCTATTCTTCAGGATGCTCTCCAATAATACGAACTTCACGATGAAGTTCGACATCGAATTTTTCTTTCACTACTTTTTGTACGTGATGAATTAAATCTTCATAATCAGTAGCTGTTCCATTATCTACATTAACCATGAATCCTGCATGTTTTTTAGAAACTTCTACGCCACCAACACGATAACCTTGTAAATCTGAATCTTGTATTAATTTTCCTGCAAAATGACCGGGTGGTCTTTGGAACACACTACCACATGATGGGTATTCTAGTGGTTGTTTAGACTCACGGCGTTCAGTTAAGTCATCCATCTTCGCTTGAATTTCGTCTAATTTTCCTGGTTCAAGTGTAAAAGCAGCTTCAAGTACAACTAAATGTTGCTTTTGTACAATACTATTTCTGTAATCTAATTCTAATTCTTTATTGGTAAATTGAATTAAATCACCTTCTTCATTAACACAAAGCGCGTAGTCGATACAATCTTTGATTTCACCACCATATGCGCCAGCATTCATGTAAACAGCTCCTCCAACAGAACCTGGAATGCCACAAGCAAATTCTAAACCTGTTAACACATGGTCTCTAGCAGCACGTGAAACATCTATAATTGCAGCACCGCTTCCAGCAATAATAGCATCATCAGAAACATTAATATGCTTTAATGATAATAAGCTAATAACAATACCACGAATGCCGCCTTCACGAATAATAATGTTTGACCCATTTCCGAGGTATGTGACCGGGATATCTTTTTCTTTAGCGTATCTTACAATAGCTTGTACATCCTCATTTTTAGTGGGAGATAAATAAAAGTCTGCATTTCCACCTGTCTCGGTGTATGTATATCGTTTTAAAGGTTCATTCACTTTGATAATATCTTCAGGTATTAAGGATTTTAAATCTTGTAAGATGTCTTCTTGCTTTAACATAAGTACATCCTTTCTTCTCTTCTATAATCTAATTTTTATTATAGCAATTTTATAGATGATTTGCGAAAACGACAACAGAATTCAAAGTTTTACAACTTTTGAAATATATCTTCAAAGTATTTCTGTTTTTGATTTTCATATGGTCTTATATAATTAACATGTTGGACAATAGAAGTCTTTTTTTCTGAAAAGTGACGTGCTATAACTGATTGTGTTGCAAGTGCTTTGTCTACTTCAACATACTGTTTAAATAAGGGTGTGTCCATTTGAATGATGTGTAAGCGAATGGTTTGTCTCAAATCAATCATATTATTAAACTTAGCCATCATAACTTTCTTCTTATAGGGATGATGGAGACGGTAAAAGCCTAAATAATTTAATCGTTTCTCATCTAGAGCTGTGATATCATGTAAATTATTTACACCAACTAAAACATCTAAAATGGGCTCTGTTGCATAATTAAAATGACTTGTACCTCCAATATGTTGCGTGAACTTTACAGGAGAATCTAGCAAGTTGAATAATGATGTTTTAGTTGTTTGATATAATGTGTCATATTCAGATTGAGTGTCGTCATGAATAAAAGGTTGAACGGTTGAGTACATTCGTATCTCCTTTAAATTATAAGTTTTGACAAATTCTGAAATACTATAACACAAATCATTTTCAATATAAATAGCTTTAGGTATAATACGTGTTGATAGGAGTGCATTTATGAAGAAATTAGCAATACTTTCTATAATGTTGATATGTGGCATTTTGCTCTCATCGTGTGGCAATCAAAGTAGCGCGGACTTAAAGGATTTTCAAACACAACTTAATAAGGTTGAAGATGAGAAGAAAGATCTTAAAACTGTAATGGACAAGATTCACTTGAAACAATTGGATCAATTGAGCAAGACGGACACCACTGATAAGAATAAAAGAGAGTTTGAAGCACTACAGAAAGATATTAACAAACACTTAATTCCACAATTTAAAAAATATGAAAAGTCAGCTAAACATTTACCAGCTGAACATCAAGATGTTAAAGACTTAAAGAACAAGTACTTAGAAAATGTAAAACAGGAAAAACAATCTATATATGATATTAAAACCTTTGTAGATTTATGTAATAAGTCAATTAAGGCGAATGAAGATATCTTGGATTATACAAAGTTATTTGAAAGTAATCGCTCACAAGTAGAAACGCAAATTAAAAAGGCAAATAATCAAGAAGATGCCAATCAGTTAACATCTAAAATTGAAAGTAACAATCAAAATCTTAAAGAAGCTGCACAAAAATACTTAGAAAGTGATGATACTAATTCTAAGAAAGCAATTGACGAACATATTAAACCGTTAATTGAGAAGCAAATTACAGAATTAAACCAAACCAATATTACTGACCCAAAAGTCAACAGTGCTCGCAAAAATGCGATTGAAATGTATTATAATTTATTGAATTACTATGATACGCGAGAAACTACGATTGAAATAGAGAAAAAACTTTCTAAAATTGATGTAGAAAAGTTACCGAAAACGGGTAAAGAATTAAGTAAGGATAATAATGGTTTTTACGAAGATTTGAAAAAGTTAAAAAAGCAATAGATAGACATAGTTGATAAAATTAAAATTTTTGGTTAACAATGGACTTTGAAATGTGTATAATTGAACCCGTTGAGTAGTTTATAAAGAAACATGGGCATAAATAATTTTAGAGGTGAATAGAATGGCTATAAAGCTGAGTTCGATTGACCAGTTTGAGCAAGTACTTAAAGATAATAAATATGTATTTGTATTAAAACATAGTGATACTTGTCCTATCTCAGCAGATGCATACGATCAATTTAATAAATTTTTATATGAAAGAGATATGGATGGCTATTACTTAGTCGTTCAAGAAGAAAGAAAACTTTCTGACTATATCGCTGAAAAGACAAATGTGAAACATGAATCGCCACAAGCGTTCTATTTTATTGATGGTGAAGCAACTTGGAATGCTAGTCACAGTGATATTAATGTATCTTCATTAGCTCAAGCTGAAGAATAACAACTATCAACAATTAAAAATAGTAAACGCGTTTAGGTTAAAAATAATAGTTTAGACTGCATTATAAAGCGCAGTAACTGACAAATCTGAGAGACTGGCCACACAATGGCTTCTCAGCTCTAGTCATCCATGCAGGAGTGAGCAATGAATTCTAGATGAATTCCGTGTCACTCCTGTTTTTATTTATCTATTTGCAACAGCTATTATTATGAAAAGTAGAGACAACCCATGTATAATGTGAAAGTGAAGTCGAATGTATAACATCTAAATCAATATATAAATAAAGAAAATGGCATGAGGTGATTAACAGATGAAAATATTAGTAGCAATGGATGAATTTAACGGTATAATCTCAAGTTATCAAGCGAATCGCTTCGTTGAAGAAGCGGTAGCCAGTCAAATTGAAGATGCTGATATTGTACAAGTGCCATTATTTAATGGGCGTCATGAACTAATGGATTCGGTGTTCTTATGGCAATCAGGTACGAAATATAGAGTAAATGTGCATGATGCGGATATGAAGGAAGTCGAAACAGTTTATGGTCAAACTGAACAAGGATTAACTATAATTGAGGGGAATTTATTTATAAAAGGACAAAAACCGGTTGAACAACGTTCAAGTTACGGTTTAGGAGAAGTAATTATAGATGCACTGAATAATGGAGCCGATAACATTGTTATTTCACTTGGTGGCATCGATAGTTTCGATGGTGGTATTGGGATGATGCAAGCTTTAGGTGCTCAATTCTATAATGATGAAGGAGAACTTCTAGATGCACGTGAAGGTGCTCAAGTGATTAAATTTATTCGTCGAATAGATTTTTCTGCAATACCTCAAAATTTCAAGGATGCACACATTAAATTGATGTCTGATTTTTCTAGTAAATTATATGGTAAGCATAGTGAAATTATGAAGACGTATGAAACACATCAAATGACACGAGAAAAAGCTGCAGAAATAGATAATTTAATTTGGTACTTCAGTGAACTTGTTAAAAATGAAATGAAAATTGCTATGGGTCCTATCGATAGAGGTGGCGCTGGTGGTGGTATTGCAGCATTATTAAATGGATTGTACGATGCTGAAATATTAACAAGTCATGAATTGGTTAACCAAATAACACATTTAGATGATTTAGTTTCTCAGGCGGATTTAATCATCTTTGGTGAAGGTGTTAAAGAAGAGGATCACTTACTTGAAACAACGACTTTAACGATTGCAGAATTAGCGCAAAAACATAATAAACCTGCGATTGCTATTTGTGCAACTGATGACAAGTTTGATGTCTTTGATCAGTACCATGTTACAGCAATGTTTAATACTTTCGTTGAGATGCCAGAAAGATACACAGACTTTAAAATGGGTATACAAATCCGACACTTTACTGTTCAAGCACTTAGATTATTAAAAACGACATTAAATAATGCATAAATGAATAACTAACAAAAGGCAAACCGCAATTACCTATATAAGCATGGTAATTGTGGTTTGCCTTATTCGTTATGTTTATTTATGGTGATGTGTGACTTCTTGAGCAATACCAATGATGACTTGCACTGCTTTCTCCATTACATCGATTGACGCATATTCAAAAGGTCCATGGAAATTACCGCAACCTGTAAATATATTAGGAGTTGGTAAGCCTTTAAATGATAATTGTGAACCATCAGTTCCACCACGAATAGGTGCAGTGTTTGGTTCTATATTTAAATCTTTAAACACTTTTTTAGGAATATCAATAATATATGGATGTGGTTCAATCTTTTCAGCCATATTATAATATTGATCTTCTATATCTACTTTCACTGGGAAATCTTCATAATGGACATTAATATCGTCACGAATTTCTAATAATTTTTTCTTACGTAATTCGAATGATTCTCTATCATGATCACGAATGATATATTGTAATGTTGCTTTTTCAACATTACCTTCGAATTTCATCAAATGATAAAATCCTTCATAGTCTTCCGTACGTTCAGGAACTTCGCCAGCGGGTAGTAGACTATGAAATTGATGGCCTAATGAGATAGCATTGACCATGATGTTTTTAGCAGATCCTGGATGGACATTCACACCATGTGTAGTTATCTTAGCCTCAGCGGCATTAAAACTTTCAAATTGTAATTCTCCAAATTCACTGCCGTCCATTGTATAAGCGAAATCTGCATTGAAACGTTCCACATCGAATTTATGAGGACCTCGTCCAATTTCTTCGTCTGGCGTGAATGCGATACGGATTCGACCATGCTTGATTTCTGGGTGTTCTATTAAATATTTTACTGCTTCCATGATTTCGACAACTCCAGCTTTATCATCTGCACCTAACAGTGATGTGCCGTCAGTAATCATTAGCGTATGACCTATAAGTTTTTTTAATTCTGGAAAAGTTTCTTGACTCAATACTCGACCAGTATCACCTAATTTAATTGTTTTACCATCATATTGTTCTACAATTTGCGGATTCACATTGCTGGCATTAAAATCTGGTGATGTATCAACATGTGCCAGGAACCCAACGGTAGGGACGTCGAAAGATACATTGCTTTCTAACGTCGCAAATAAATATCCATTGTCGTCGAGATCCGTTTCTAAGCCAAAACCTTCAAGTTCTTGTTGTAATAAACGCAATAAATCCCATTGCTTCTCAGTTGAAGGTGTAGTTGAAGATTCCGGATTAGATTGTGTATCGATTTTTACGTAACGTGATAATCTATCTATAAGCTGTGCTTTCATAGCAAGACATCCCCTTAGACTCTATTATTCATATTATATGATTTTCTATATGTTTTACCTTTAATTTTATCATAATACTGCTTTATACGTGTGTAAATATAGTAGAGGATTTCTGCTACTAAAATGCCGAATGCGATTGAACCAGAAATAAGTGTAACTTCTAAGAAAGTATTCACTGCTTGCGTATAATCATTTGAGACTAGATAACGTGTTGCTTCATATGCAGTTCCACCTGGAACAAGTGGAATAATTCCGGGCACTATAAAAATGATAACAGGGCGCTTATAACGACGACTCATAACATGGCTAAGTAACCCGAGTATTAAACTTCCTAGAAATGAGGCACCTACTTTTCCTAAATCCATATCTACAGTGAATTGATAAATTGTCCATGCTACAGCACCTACAAAACCACATGCTGCGAGTAGTCGCTTCGGTGCATTGAAAATAATTGAGAAGAGTACTGTAGAAATGAAACTAATTGTAAAATGGAATAAATAAAATAACATTTATAAACAGCCTTTCTTAAATAATTAGTAAAACGATGGCTACACCAGCACCGATGGCGAATGAAGTTAATGCAGCTTCCACGCCTCTAGACATTCCAGCTAATAATTCACCAGCCATTAAATCTCGAATTGCATTACAGATTAATATACCAGGTACAAGTGGCATTACACTTGAAATGGTAATGATATTTTGATTCGTGGCAATACCAAGTTTGGTAAATGTGGCTGCAATCGTTATGACGACAGCGGAAGCAACGAATTCTGAGAAGAATTTAATTTGAATAAAACGCTGTACTAAACTAAAAGTAAGAAAAGCAGCTCCACCAGCTATAACAGCAATCCAGCAGTCAGATGCTACACCGCCAAACATGAATAAAAAGAATCCGCAGGCAATTGCAGCAGCAAAAAAGTTTAGTAAAAATGAATATTGCAATGATGCTCGGCGCAAATGAATTAATTCAGACTTTGCTTCATCAATGGTTAATTCATTTCTGGAAATTTTTCTAGATAAACTATTAGTGAGTGCGATTTTTTCTAAATCTGTAGTACGTTCACGGATTCTAATAAGTCGTGTATTTGTTCGATCATTGAGTGAAAAGATAATGGCTGTTGATGTTACAAAGCTATATGTATCATGTAAACCATAACTATGAGCTATACGATTCATCGTATCTTCAACACGATAAGTTTCCGCACCAGCTTCTAAAAGAATTCTACCAGCTATTAAAACTACATCAATCACTTTATTTTCATCGATAATAGTGATTGAATCTGACATAAACGGCACCTCCGTAACATTAGATAATTGAATTTATTTCAATAGACAATTTGAAGTGTACAACTTGCACACGCAACTTGCAATAGTACGCTTAGTATTCATACCAAATCTAGGCCGTTGCTAACATGAAATTAAGTCTAATTACATATAAAAAAGTCAACATATTTAGATAACCAGATATATTAATAATTTGGTTAATCAATACGTTGACTTCTTTTACGTTTCTATAATTTAATGATTGGATTAAACATCACTTGATTACGACCTTCATTCTTAGCAACGTGAACCATATCATCGGCATCTTTGAAGACTTTTCGTTGTGATTTATGGTCATCTTGCGATAGGTAACCTACACCAATAGAGACAGATAATTTTATGACTTCCTTATTTGGTAAGTGGAATGAAGACTTTTCAACACCTGTTCGAATATTTTCAGCTAATTTAACGCTTTGATCCAATGAGTAATTACGAATCACGACTGAAAATTCTTCGCCTCCATTACGAAAAATTTGAAACTGTTTTGGTACATAATTCTTCAATAACTGTGACATTTGTTTGAGCACAGCATCACCAGATTTATGTGAATAAGTATCATTTACATCTTTAAAACCATCTATATCAATTAATAATAAGGCAAGACTTTCATTTTTATCCTCAGCAATCTGAGATACATGATTTAAATGTCTATCAAATTCTTTTACATTACCTAGTCCAGTAAGATAGTCATACTTATCTTCATTTTCATAGCGTGTGACTAATGAAAAGAAGTGCCACATATCAACAAATGTAATTGCAGAAGCGATGGTTAAAACGAATGAAATTGGGACTAAAAATGCGATTTCAGTAAGATCATATAGCGGACTAAAGATAGATAAAATAAGTAAAATAATAACACTAATCAAATTTAAAACGACTAAAGCTACAATGTCATTTTGTTTTAAAAAAGGTCCAACCATACTTACAATGATACCTATTACTATAAGTACTACACCATAAAGAAGTGAGTTTCCAAATGCGAACACTTCTACTAAAGCAACGATAACTGCCGATACAAGCGTATAGCCCATATTAGTAAAGCGTCCTAAAAATAACAATGGGACAAATGTTAAATGAACTAAATACTCTTGATGGAATGGAATTGGATAAGCTGCAAGTAGCAATGCAACAATCGTCATTAATACAGTGACATAGCCTTTTGAAAAGACCATTATTTTATTTTCGGAATATTGTAATCGATGAAATAAATAAATGCCAGCTACCATAACTGCAACATTATAAATGATAGATTCAATCATATTGGAATCGACTCCTTTAATTTAACCATTAGTTATTGTAAGTGAAAACTTACTATTTGTCATTAAGTTGTATCAGATAACATAAATAAAATAGATAGAATATTTGAACTTTTATATTCAAATGAATACTGAAGTGATATGATATAAATTGATTATCTTTACAAAAAATTTACAATTAATTAAAAAATAAGGATTAATTTGAAGAAATAGGGTAAAATAGTTGAAGTTTAATGAACTATTTAAAGAATAGTTAGTAATTTACAACTATAGTCCAATACAAAAATGATTTGAAAATTGTTTAAATAGAATGAATAGATAACTCGCAAATATGTAAAATTAAAAGAGATTTATTGAAGGTGAACTGATGTATACTTTACTACTTATTGCTGTAACATTGGTAATCAGTTTAATATTAACACCTATGATTATAAAGGTCTCTATTAAATTTGATTTAGTAGATAGGCCAAATTTTAGAAAAGTACATACAAAACCAGTTTCAGTATTGGGTGGTACTGTTATACTACTTTCTTTCTTAATAGGAATCTGGCTTGGACATCCGATTGAAAGAGAAGTTAAGCCCTTAGTTATGGGGGCTATAGTTATGTATTTAATAGGATTAATTGATGATATTTATGATTTAAAGCCTATTTTAAAGTTAATTGGTCAAATTGTCGCAGCTTCAATCGTAGCATTTTATGGAATTACCATAGATTTTATTTCGTTTCCTATGGGCCCGACAATACATTTTGGAATATTAAGTATACCGATTACCATTATTTGGATTGTGGCGATAACTAATGCTATCAATTTAATTGATGGTTTAGACGGACTGGCTTCTGGAGTATCTGCAATTGGTCTTATTACAATTGCTTTTATTGCGATTTTACAAGCTAATGTATTTATTATCATGATTTGTAGTGTACTAATAGGATCATTATTAGGATTTCTATGTTTCAACTTTCACCCGGCTAAGATCTTTTTAGGGGATAGTGGTGCACTACTGATAGGATTTATCATTGGTTTTCTATCCTTACTTGGCTTTAAGAACATCACATTTATTTCATTGTTTTTCCCAATTGTGATTTTAGCTGTACCATTTATTGATACGTTATTTGCAATGATTCGAAGAATGCGAAATGGTCAGCATATTATGCAAGCAGATAAGTCGCATTTGCATCATAAACTTTTAGCTTTAGGATATAGCCATAGACAAACGGTATTATTAATTTATTCAATAGCGATTTTATTTAGTTTATCAAGTATCATTTTATACTTATCTCAACCTTTAGGTGTACTCCTAATGTTCATTTTAATTGTTATCACAATTGAATTGATTGTTGAATTTACAGGTTTGATTGATGATAGTTACCGTCCGATACTTAATTTAATAACAAAAAAGAATGAACAACATCACGGTGATAATGGTGTTGATCAACATGATAAAAAATAAAGCCTTGTTTGTAATAACTACTTAAATGATTAGGTAGTGTTATACAAACAAGGTTTTTTATTAATTAGTGGGTATATCAAAAGGTAATTTCTTTACGTCCGCTTCATGCAATTCGAAATTTCCAGCTGTGTTCTTATTTAAAAATGCAATAAAGTCATCATATTCAGTTTGTACGACATCAATTTGATAACTAACCTTATCGGTATAAGTGGTATCTCTTAGAAAGTACGTTGTAGAGGCCAATTCATATTCTAACTTTCCAGTTAAATCATAATTGATAGTCACGGTAGTAGGAATGGCATCACGCAGTTCTACACGTCCTATATCATAAATGACGTCTCTAACAGCACCACTATATGCCCGTATAAGTCCGCCACCACCAAGTTTAATACCCCCAAAGTATCGAGTAACAACGACACAAACATTATGTACATCTAGTTTTTTTAATATATCAAGCATAGGGACACCCGCAGTGCCACTTGGTTCACCATCATCATTGGCTTTCTGAATATTCATTTGATCACCGACTGTATAAGCTGAACAGTTATGCGTAGCCTCTTTGTGTTGTTGCTTAATTTCGTTTATGAATGCTTTAGCTTCATCCTCTGATGAAACAGGTTTGATATGTGCGATGAATCTAGATTTATTAATGACATTTTCAATCGAATGTTCCTGTTTAATCGTGATAATATGATTGCTCAAAGATGTTCACCTCCAATAAATAAAAAGAATATTTGACCTTTATTATACACGCTTCATTTTAAATGAATAAATATCTGATTATGAATTTCTTTTTCAATAAAAATAATTTATAATAGCTTTGAGTATAATTGAGGAGGACTACTATGAAAATCGCATTAATGGCAGATTCAACTGGGTATCTACCACAAGACTTTATGGACCAGTATGAGATACCTATTGCACCATTAAGTGTTGCATTTGATGATGGAGAAACGTTTACTGAGAATGATAACGTACCAATTGAACGTTTTTATAATAAAATGGCCTCATCTAAAACATTCCCAACAACAAGTCAACCGGCTATTGGGGAATGGATTGAGAATTATGAGAAGTTAAGAGATAAAGGCTACACTGATATTATTGTGATTGCTTTATCAAGTGGTATAAGTGGCAGCTATCAATCAGCTACACAAGCTGGAGAAATGGTAGAGGGTGTCAATGTTCATACGTTTGATAGTAAATTGGCAGCGATGATTGAAGGAAGTTATACAATCTATGCTAAAGAACTCATTGACAAAGGATTTACACCAGAAGTAATTATTGAAGAATTACAAGAAATCCGAGAACAAGCTGGCGCATACTTAATTGTCGATGATCTTAAGAATTTACAAAAAAGCGGACGTATAACTGGTGCTCAAGCATGGGTTGGAACATTATTAAAAATGAAACCTGTACTTCGTTTCGAAAAAGATGGCAAAATTCATCCTTTTGAAAAGGTACGTACTAAAAAACGTGCATTTAATACATTAGAAGAGAATATCTTTGAAATTATTAAAGATATTGATGAAGTGACCGTTTTTGTAATTAATGGTGATAAAATTGATGAAGGTAAAGACTTTTATAACCATTTAAAAGAAACATATCCAAACATCAATATCCAGTATTCAGAATTTGGACCAGTTATTGCATCTCACCTTGGTTCAGGCGGATTAGGTTTAGGATATTTCCCAAGAAAAATCGAAATTAATTAATTGTTGATAATTTAAGTCTAAAAGCGTTTAAGAAAGTATTGTTTAGCACATAGTGTTTCAATACTTTTTTAACATCTTTTAGGCTTTTTTATTTTAAAAGGAGTGATTCGTAATAAAATTTTACGGAAAGTTAGTTAGTCCAGATGTGGCGTTAAGTGATGAGACAGTTACTCAAGTTACACCTGGTATTATCGCTACAGATGATAATTATCAATGTCTTCAATGTGGCAATTCAGATAAACGTTATATGTATGAATATGAAACACCCTTTTCAGAAGAACGTATTATTTATTGTAGGTATTGTATACAATTAGGGCGCATGGACAATATTACAGAATTTAGAATTACGCAAAGTGAGAATGCTATTTCTGATGGATATTACGACTTACCCTTTCAATTATCAGAACAACAACAATATGCTTCAGAGGCCATTGTACAAGCAATTAAAACGCTTCAACCATTATTATTATATGCGGTTACTGGTGCGGGTAAGACTGAAATGATGTATGAAGGTATACGGGTAGCGCGCCAACTTGGGTTTAATGTAGCCATAGTATCCCCAAGAGTAGATGTTGTAGTAGAAATTAGTTTGCGCATTAAAGAAGCATTCATTTCAGAAGACATAGATGTATTACACCAAAGTAGCCAACAACAATATAATGGTCACTTCATTGTTGCAACCGTTCACCAATTGTTTAGATTTAAATCTCACTTTGATGTTATATTTATCGACGAAGTTGATGCCTTTCCTTTATCAATGGATCCTCGGCTTATGGAGGCAATTCGATTATCATCAAAACAAAAACATAGCCACATATTTATGACGGCAACACCTCCGAAAGAGCTGTTGAACCGTTTATCTTCTGAGCAAATCATTACATTACCTGCGCGTTTCCATAAACATCCACTACCAGTCCCCGATTTCACATATTTCAAATTAAACGTTAAGCATATACAACTTAAATTGAAAAGAATTTTAATGAATCAAATTACCGAAAAACGATACACACTAGTATTCTTTAACAATATTGAATTGATGGTAAAGACATACGAACATTATCGTTACCACTTTTCAGATTTAATCTATGTTTCAAGCAAAGATGCACTACGATTTAGCAAAGTTCAAGCACTACGAAATGGTGAACATGCAATCGTTTTTACGACAACAATTTTAGAAAGAGGTTTCACAATGGCACAATTAGATGTCATTGTCATCAATGCACATACTTTTGAAAAGTCTGCACTTATTCAAATTGCGGGTCGGGTTGGTCGTAAACAAGAAGCACCTACAGGAAAAGTGATATTTATGCATGAAGGTGTGAGTATAGCTATGATACAAGCTAAAAGAGAAATTAAAAAAATGAATCGATTAGGTATAGAACGTGGGTGGGTAATTGGTTAAATGTATACAATGCGGATTGCCAATATATGAATCGCTTAATGTTTTTAACTTTTATCGAGTACCTCAACGTATGTGTTCATCATGTCTAGAAATGTGGGATAGTGTGAAATTAATTAAGAATGACCAACGTTGTCCTAAGTGCTTAAATTATCGGGATAATAAAGAAAATGACTGCTTGGATTGTCAATTTTTAGCTAAAAATTTTAAACTAATGGAACAGCTTTATTGTGACTACCAATATTCCGGTATTATGAAAGAAATGATACAGCAATACAAACTAATGAAAGATTATTATTTAGCTGAGGTTATAGCCTCACAACTCAAATTACCAAAAACATCTTATGATTTGATTGTACCAATTCCATCTCCAATTGAACGAGACACTCAAAGAACATTTAACCCAGTCGCAACAGTATTAGAAAAAATGGGGGTTAAATATTCGAACCTATTGGCAACTGAATTGCGTCCCAAACAGTCAAAACTTGGGAAAGTAGAGAGAGCAAGAGCTATAAATCCTTTTTATATTAAAGAAGATGTGGACTTAACTGGTAAAGAAATATTACTCGTTGATGATATTTATACAACAGGATTAACAATTCATCATGCAGGGTGTAAATTATACGATAAAAATGTCAGAAAATTCAAAGTGTTTACGTTTTCAAGATAGGTTAAACGTGGTATTATAATAGTAAGAATTACCAACATAAGAGGTTAAAGGAGAGATAGCTATGATTAGATTTGAAATTCATGGAGATAACCTCACTATTACAGATGCCATCCGCAACTATATTGAGGACAAAATTGGTAAACTTGAACGTTATTTTAACGATGTGCCTAATGCAGTCGCACACGTTAAAGTAAAAACGTATCAAAATTCTACAACTAAAATCGAAGTAACAATTCCATTGAAGAATGTTACATTAAGAGCAGAAGAAAGACATGATGATTTATATGCAGGTATTGATTTAGTTACTAGTAAATTAGAACGTCAAGTACGTAAATATAAAACACGTGTTAATCGTAAGCATAAAACGCATGGAGAACCAGAAGCGTTTGTAGCTGAAGTACAAGAAGCACCGCCAGAAAATGTTGATGACGTTAATGCTGAACCAACAAATGATAGTGAAATTGAGATTATCCGTTCTAAACAATTTAGCTTAAAACCAATGGATTCTGAAGAAGCAGTATTACAAATGGAATTATTAGGGCATGATTTCTATATCTTCACTGATCGTGAAACAGATGGTACAAGTATTGTTTATAAACGTAAAGACGGTAAATATGGATTAATTGAAACGACTGAATAATTGATTAATAGTAAGTTATTAATTTAAATCAATTTTGAAATATATTTATGGTGTTAAGTTCACAATGACAATTTGCAGATATAACTAAGCTGAGAAGATAATAATAATTAAATACACTCAGTTATAGTTATCCTTATAAGGGTGGGACAATGAATTCAAAATGAATTCTGTTCCACTCTTTTTAGTAACTTATATTGGCTCTACGTCAAATCG
>NZ_VUKI01000021.1:0-398 GCF_008385775.1 Staphylococcus sp. GDX7P312P
TAAGGGTGGGACAATGAATTCAAAATTAATTCTGTTCCACTCTTTTTAGTAACTTATATTGGCTATACGTCAAATCGGACTGATGAGTCCAAATATTGAGATTAAGCAACCTTAGGTTGTTTAATCTCTTTTTTTGTTGTTGAGGCAAATAGTCGCGAAGTTATAATAATTCGATTACGCAAATTATCATAATTTCTATAACCAAAAGATACCCTTTTAATGAGTTTGATTTTATTATTAATTCCTTCTAACGGACCGTTGGTCAGGTTAGAATATGTCATAGTATTTTCAATGAAAGATGATAATCGTCGTAAAGTTCTAATGACTGGGCGTAATTTGGGACACACATCTGAAAGATGAATAGAAAAGAGTTTATGATAAAATTTCTCTATTTGATT